>DATKEK010000335.1:0-5126 GCA_035512195.1 Burkholderiales bacterium | reverse complement strand
CTTGTATGTTCGTTTCGTAGTGTAATTTGTGTTGTGTTCTCAAGTCCGACGGGGCTTGAGAACCGGAAGGCGGTAGATCGATTGTGTCCTGGTTCAATCCGTCACCAAGCTGGATCGCCGCCTTCTGTTTTGCCTGAATCCGAGCAGTTGCCTGGGCATAAGCCCGAATTAACGCAAGACAGGATCGAGGGAAGCGATGAGTCCGTTCAAGAGTTTTATCGGCATCGATGTATCCAAGGATCGCCTGGATGTGCACGCGTTGCCCGAAGGCCAGGCCTGGGGTGTGAGCAACGACGAGCGCGGCTGCAGCGCGCTCATCGAGCGGTTGCATGCGTTGGACGCTCCGGCGCTGGTGGTGCTGGAGGCCACCAACGTGTTCTGGCGCCTGGCGGCCACCCGGCTGGCTGCTGCAGGGCTGGCGGTGGCGGTCATCAACCCGCGCCAGGTGCGCGACTTTGCCAAGTGCCAGGGCATCCTGGCCAAGACCGATGCGATCGACGCGCGGGTGCTGGCGCTGTTTGCCGAGGCCATCCGCCCGCCGGTGCGCGCACTGCCCGGCGAGCAGTCTCAGGTGGCCGCGGAGCTGCTGGCACGGCGCGCACAGTTGATGGGCATGCGGGTGGCCGAGCAAAACCGGCTGGCCAGCGCGCAGGCCAAGCGCGTGCGCAAGGACATCCAGACCACGATCGCCTTTCTGGACAAGCGGCTCAAGGCGCTGGATGCCGAGATCGACCAGTGGCTCAAATCCACTCCCATTGATCAGTCGCAGATCGACTTGCTCAAGAGCTTTCGGGGCATCGGCGATCGCACCGCCAAGAGCTTGCTGATCACGCTGCCGGAGCTGGGGCGGCTGACCAACAAGCAGATCGGCGCGCTCGCGGGCCTGGCGCCGTTTGCGCGCGAATCGGGCAAGACGCGCGGCAAGCGCTTCATCCGCGGCGGGCGCCCGCAGGTGCGCGCGGCACTGTACATGCCGGCACTCACCGCGACGCGCTGCAATCCGGTCATCCGCGCGCTCTACCAACGCTTGATCAAGGCAGGCAAGCACCATTACGTGGCCATCACCGCGTGCATGCGAAAGATACTGGTCATCCTCAACGCCATGATCAAGTCGAACCAACCCTGGAAAGAACCACAGAACGCTTGACTTCAAACGCAGTTGCTTGGTGGTTCATGTCTCTCTCTTGACCTGCTTCCGACGCTCCCGCTGTTTCACTCGCCTCTGCGCCCCTCGAAGCGTCAGTGCCGCGCGCCTTCGAGGTAGGCCGCGCGCACCTCGGGTTTTGCCAGCAGTTCGCGGCCGGTTCCGGACATCGTGATCTCGCCGGTCACCATGACATAGGCACGGTGCGCGAGCCGCAGCGCGTGATACGCGTTCTGCTCGACCAGCAGCACGGTCAGCCCGTCGTTTCTGTTCAGCTCGCCGATCACCCCGAAAATCTGTTTCACCAGCAGCGGCGCAAGTCCGAGCGAAGGCTCGTCCAGCAGCAGCAGGCGCGGGCGCATCATCAGCGCGCGCGCGATCGCCAGCATCTGTTGCTCCCCTCCGGACAGCGTGCCGCCGCGATACTGCAGGCGTTCCTTCAGGCGCGGGAAGACCTCCAGCACGCGCTCGAGGTGTTGTGCGAAAGCCGCGAAACCCTTGATTGCGGCGCCCATCTGCAGGTTCTCCATCACCGTCATGCGCGGAAAGATGCGCCGCCCTTCCGGCGATTGCGCCAGGCCCAGTCGCATGATTTCGTGCGTCGGCATGGCGGCGATGTCCTTGCCGTCGAATTCGATCGAACCGGAACGCGCACGCGGTTCGCCGCAGATCGTCATCATCAGCGTCGATTTCCCCGCACCGTTCGCTCCGATCATGGTGACGATCTCGCCTTCGTGCACGTCCAGGTCGACGCCCTTGAGCGCGCGCACCTGGCCATACCAGGCCTCGACCCCGCGCACCGCCAGCAGCGGCCGGTTCACTGCCCTGCCTCCCGCTCCAGCGCCTGCTCGACTTCCTCGACTTCTTCGTCCTCCACGCCAAGATATGCGGCGATCACACGCGGATCGTCCCTCACCTGGCCGGGTGGGCCATCGCAGATCTTCTCGCCGTAGTCGAGCACGATGACGTGGTCGGAGATGTTCATCACCAGAGACATGTCGTGCTCGATCAGCAGAACGGATGCCTTATGTTCCTTGCGGATGCCATCCAGCAGTTCTGTCAGCTCCGCGGTCTCGCGCGGGTTGAGGCCGGCCGCCGGTTCGTCCAGGCACAGCAGTTCGGGTTCGATGCACATCGCGCGTGCCACTTCCAGTTTGCGCTGTTCGCCGTACGGCAGGTCGCCGGCCGGGTCGTCTGCGCGATCCAGCAGGCCGATCTTCTTCAGCCAGTAAACGGACTTCTCCACCGCCGCATCCTGCGCGATGCGAAACGAGGGCAGACCGACGATGCCGCCGACCGTCCACAGCGAGGCTTTCATCAGCACGTTGTGCTGCGCCACCAGCAGGTTCTCCAGCAGGGTCATGCCGGCGAACAACCGGATGTTCTGAAAGGTGCGCGCGACTTTTGCCTTGTGCGCGATCTCGTTGTCGGTCATGCGCTCGAGCAGGAACGCGCGGCCGTCGCGCTGGCGCAGCGTCACCATGCCCTCGGTCGGCCGGTAGAAGCCGGTGATGCAGTTGAACACCGTGGTCTTGCCGGCGCCGTTCGGGCCGATCAGCGCGGTGATCGCGCCGCGCTGCGCCTGGAACGAAAGGTCGTGCATCGCCAGCAGCCCGCCGAAACGCATGGTCAGGTGCTCGACCGAGAGAATGGCGTCGCTCATCCGCGTCCCTGGCTGACCAGATCCTCGCCGATGACCTTGCGCTGTGTCAGGCCGATCGACGGAATGCGGGTAGATATCAGCCCGCGCGGCTTCCACACCATGATGATCACCATGGCCAGGCCGAACAGCAGCATGCGGTACTGGCCCGGGTCGAAACCCGCACCGAACACCACCTGCAACCAGTCGAGATTTCGCAGTACCTCGATGCCGCCGATCATCAACACCGCGGCGATCGCGATGCCGAGCTGGCTGCCGAGCCCACCCAGCACCACGATCGCGAGGATCAGCGCCGACTCCATGAACACGAACGACTCGGGACTGATGAAACCCTGGCGCGTGGCGAAGAACGAGCCGGCGAAACCGCCGAACATCGCGCCGATCGCAAACGCCGTAAGCTTGGTGTTGCGCGTGTTGATGCCGAGCGAACGACAGGCAATCTCGTTCTCGCGCAACGCTTCCCACGCCCGGCCGATCGGCAGCCGGCGCAATCGTATGGTGACCAGCAACGTGACCAGCGCGAGGGTCAGGATCACGTAGTACAGAAACACCATGCGGTGCGTGACCGAGAACTCCAGGCCGAAGGTGGCTGCGAATCCCTCTTCACCGTCGGTGAACGGAATGCCGAAGAACGAAGGCCGCGGAATACCGGAGATGCCGTTCGGGCCGCCGGTGAAATCATCCCAGTTGAGCAGCACCAGGCGGATGATCTCGCCGAAAGCCAGCGTCACGATCGCGAGGTAGTCGCCGCGCAGCCGCAGCACCGGGAAGCCGAGCAGGATGCCCCAGAACGCGGTGAGAATGCCCGCCACCGGCAGGCACAGCCAGAACGACCAGCCGAAGTGCTGCGCGAGCAGCGCGTACGAATAGGCGCCGACCGCGTAGAAGGCGACGTAGCCCAGGTCCAGCAGGCCCGCGAGGCCGACCACGATGTTCAGTCCCCACGCAAGCATCACGTAGGTCATCACCAGGATGCCGATATCCAGCAGATAGCGATCGGTAGTCGGCAGCAAAGGCCATGCAAGCGCCGTGAGCAGCAGCGCGGGCCCGCCGATCCTGCCGAACCAGGCCGCCACCGACTTGCGCACGGCGCCCGCCGGCGGCGCACCGGCTGCCCGCCGTGGCCGCCACAGGAGCAGGCGCAGCAGCAGCCTGCCGATAAACACGCACACCACCGCGATCGCCACGAAATGCCACCGGGTTTCCAGTCCCAGGCCTTCGACCGCGGGAACGGTCTTCAGGCCCAGGATCGGCGCGGCGAGCACCGCGGCCACCAGCGCCAGCAGCCCCGCGTCCTTCACCGCGTCCGCGATGTCTCCCGTTGCAGAGGCGGTGCTCACGGCGCTTACACCTTCTCGATCTCGGGCCTGCCAAGCAGGCCCGAAGGCATGAAGATCAGCACGATCACCAGGATCGAGAACGCGGCGACGTCCTTGTACTCCGCGGAAAAATAGCTCGCCCAGAACACTTCGACCAGGCCGATCAGCAGGCCGCCGAGCATCGCGCCCGGCAGCGAACCGATGCCGCCGAGCACCGCCGCGGTAAAGGCCTTGATGCCGGCGAGAAAGCCGATGTAGTGGTCGATCACGCCGTAGAGCAGCAGGTGCATGACGCCCGCCACCGACGCCAGGGCAGCACCGATGACAAACGTGGTCGCGATGGTGCGGTCCACGTTCACGCCCAGCAGCGAAGCCATTTTCATGTCCTGCTCGCAGGCGCGCTGCGCGCGGCCGAGCGCAGTCTTTGCGATCAGCCAGCTGAACGCCGCCATCAGCACGACGGCGGTGAGGATGACGATGATCTGGGTGTAGGAAATGCGCGCGCCCTCGAGCAAAGTGATGCCACCCTGGATCTGCGGCGGCAGCGCCTTGACCCGCGCGCCCTGCGAGAGCTGCACGAAATTCTGCAGTGCAATCGCCACCCCGATCGCGGTGATCAGCGGTGCCAGCCGGAACGAACCGCGCAGCGGCCGGTACGCCATGCGCTCGATCGCCCAACCCCAGACCGAGGTCAGCACCATGGTGGCGATCAGCACGATCAGCAGGATCAGCGGCAGCGCGGTCAGTCCCAGTGCGAGCAGCGCGAGGAATGCGATCAGCGCAATGAACGCGCCGACCATGTATACGTCGCCATGGGCGAAATTGATCATGCCGAGGATGCCGTACACCATCGTGTAGCCAATGGCGATCAGCCCGTAGATCGAGCCCAGCGTCACACCGTTCACGAGCTGTTGTACGAAATACTCCACGTGCTTTTCCTTTAAAGGAACAAAGCTTTTTTCACCACCAAGGACACCAAGGACACCAAGGACACCAAGAAAAA
>DATKEK010000334.1:0-4837 GCA_035512195.1 Burkholderiales bacterium | reverse complement strand
TAGCCCGGCGCCTGCGGTCTTATCGAAAGGCATCAATATGGCGGCCCAACTACAAATGTGAAGGTGAACACCATGAAAGCAGCAATATTCTTGGTTCTGATTCTCGCCGGAATGGCCGCGCATGCGGCCGACTACGAGCGCGAGCAGAGATGGGCGGACCAGATTCTTCCCGCCATCCTGATCGGCGATCCGCTATGGGTCGAGCAGGACAACGGGCATAAGTTCCTCGCGATATATACTGAGGCGCAACAGCCGCGCGGTGCGGTGATCGTTGCGCACGGCCGCGGATGGAATCCCGATCATGATCTCTACGGCACGCTGCGGGTGAAGCTTGCCGAACAAGGTTATTCGACGCTATCCATACAGCTTCCGGTGCTCGGATCGGGTGCAAAGATCGGAGACTACATTCCGACCTACCCGGATGCGAGGGACCGCTTTCATCGTTCCGCAAAGCTGCTGGAAGAAAAGGGCTACAAGGACATCGCGATCGTGTCGCACAGCCTAGGTGCCACCATGGCGAATCAATACCTGATTCATGTGCGGGAGACTCCGGTAAAGGCCTGGGTCTTCATCGGTATCATCAACGGCTTGGAGGAGATGTTCCGTATCAAGATCCCGGTCTTGGATGTGTACGGCAGCCGGGATTGGGTAATCACTCAGGTCGGGGCGCCGGAGCGGCGCAAGCAGATCGAGAAAATAGAGGGTTCTCAACAGGTTGTGGTTGGGGATGCGTTGCATTTCTTCGAGGGAAAGGAAGATGAACTGGTGCGCGTCGTGGTCGGGTTCCTCGATGACCTGTTCGTTCCCGGCAGAAGGCATCGCGCTTCGCAGTAATGATTCGCTCCCGGCTTGCAACTGGCTAAAAAAACAGCGTAAAATCACGCGCTTCGCTTTTTTCAGGGTCATTCCGATGGTAGTCATTCGTCTAGCGCGCGGCGGCGCCAAGAAGCGTCCCTTCTACAACATGGTCGTAACCGATTCTCGCAATGCGAGGGATGGGCGCTTTATCGAGCGTGTCGGGTTCTACGATCCGAAGGCTCCCGCGGGTCGCGAAACTTTCCGCGTGGACCTGCAGCGTCTCGCCCACTGGCAGAGCAAGGGCGCCAAGCTTTCCGACACTGCGGCGCGCCTGGTAAAGCAATTCGGTGCCACGGCCAACGCCTGATCCAATGATCGTCATGGGGCGCGTGCGCGCCCCGTTCGGAGTGAAGGGCTGGATCAGGATTCAGCCTTTTTCGCAGCGGCCGGATGGACTGCTGTCTGTTCCGGAGTGGTGGTTGCAGGACGGCGATGGCTGGGTCAATTACCCGGTGCGCGAATCGGCAGCGCATGGAGCAGCCCTGATTGCCCAGCTGGATGGTGTGGACAACCGGGAGCAGGCGGCGGAGCTGAAAGGGCGGATGGTCGCGGTACCCCGCGCAGCGTTGCCCGAGCCCGATGCGGGCGAGTACTACTGGTCCGATCTAATCGGATTAAGGGTTGAGAATCGCCCCGGCCAGGACTTGGGTACGGTGCGCAGTTTGATGGAAACCGGTGCCAATCCGGTACTGGTGCTGGAAGGCGAGCGCGAACGGCTGGTGCCATTCGTGGAAGGCGTGATCGTGACGGTGGATGTGCCGGGCGGCAAGATCGTTGCCGACTGGCAACCGGATTACTGAGCGACAGCAATGCAGTTCGATGTCGTGACGCTGTTTCCCGAGATGTTCGACGCGATTACCGCCAGCGGAATTACTCAGCGGGCGCGGGACCGCGGCGTGTACCAACTGGTGCTGTGGAATCCACGGGATTTCGCGGGCAACGCGTACCGGGGCATCGATGACCGCCCGTATGGCGGCGGACCGGGGATGGTGATGATGGCCGATCCGCTGGCCAAGGCCTTGCGAGCTGCGAAACAGCGCCAGGCCAGCTGCGGGTTGCGGGACACGGTCATGGTGTACCTCTCGCCGCAGGGAAGGCAGCTGACGCAGGCCGTGCTGGAGCGGCTCGAAAAGCGGCAGGGGCTGGTCATGCTGGCCGGACGCTATGAGGGCGTGGACGAGCGCCTGATCGAACGCGAGATCGACGAAGAGATTTCGATCGGCGATTACGTATTGTCCGGCGGCGAATTGCCGGCGATGGTGCTGATCGATGCGCTGGTGCGCCGGATGCCCGGAGCGCTGAACGATGCGGACTCGGCGCAGCAGGATTCGTTCGTGGGTGGCTTGCTGGATTGCCCGCATTACACCCGGCCTGAAGTATACGAAGGCTTGCCGGTGCCGCCGGTGCTGCTTTCGGGAAATCATGCCGAGATCAGGCGCTGGCGCCTGAAGCAGGCGCTGGGAAGAACGTGGCGGCGCAGACCGGATTTGTTTGCCGCAATGCAACTCGATGCGGAAAAGTCGAAGCTGCTGGATGAATATAAGGCGGAGTTCGCCGAACTTGAAAAATCAGGAGCGTGAAATGAATCTGATACAGCAGATCGAGCAGGAAGAAATCAGCCGGCTCGGCAAGAGCATCCCGGTATTTGCGCCAGGCGACACGGTAGTGGTGAGCGTGAACGTCGTCGAAGGCGAGCGCAAGCGCGTGCAGGCCTACGAGGGCGTGGTGATTTCCAAACGCAATCGCGGGCTGAATTCCTCGTTCATCGTGCGCAAGATCTCATCGGGCGAGGGTGTGGAGCGCACGTTTCAGACCTATTCTCCTCTGATCGCCGGTATCGAGGTCAAGCGGCGCGGCGACGTGCGTCGCGCCAAGCTGTATTACCTGCGTCAGCGTTCCGGAAAGTCGGCGCGAATCAGGGAGAAGCTGGCGAGCGCTGGCAGTTCGTCGGCAGATTGACAGCAGAGCCTCTCGTAACAACCTTCCGCGAAAAAGGCGACCGCATGGTCGCCTTTTTTACACCAGCATTGAGCGATCGGTCAGGACAATCTGCTGGACATAGCTTTGTATCAGCAGCGATTCGGTGGCATGCAGGTTATCGAAGCGCACGCCGTAGGTATGGGTGGTGCCCTCCTCTTGTCCGCTGCCGATCGAGCGGGCCGTCTGAATGCTGGCCTGCGGCGAAAGCTTCACTTCGTAGCCGTTCGGCTGCAGCAGGAACATGAAGAACACCTGCAGCCTTTCACCCGTCATGCCAAGGATCTGCCGGCTTTCCAGTTGGGCGCCATACACGCTCAGGTCCGCCACCGTGCACGCGATTGGCACGCGGCCGGGATCGCGATCGAGGTTCTGCGCCGTTCCCTGCAGTCCGGCGCGAACGCGCAGCGCATCGCGGATCGCGGTTACCTGCACCGCTGCCGGGTAGGCAAGATGCAGGTAAGGCAGTGGCGCAAGGCAGCTGCGCGAGACGGTGGTTTCAAATGCAAATGCACTGCGCCCGGAAAAACCCCTGACCAGCACGTGCTCGCCGTCCCGCACCGGGATCGGCGTGCTCTTGATGGCGGGTGTTCTGACCAGAAGGCTTACACCCTTGACGTATCCGATCAGGGTGGTGAAATGCTGCGAGCGGCTGCCGTCGGCGGGGATTTCCAACTGCAAACGGTCACCGACCAGCAGTTGCAGGTCCTCCAGGCTGGAGCGTGCCAGCGCAGATGGTTTCTGGGGAACGACGGTGTCCACGATAGCCTCCTGGAAAAGAAAAAGTATAAGCAATAAAGGGCGTAAGTACCCGGCCGATCGAAGTGCGTTGCTACAATGTCCCGCATCCTCACTGCGCATACTGAATTGGCTGGCGCAATGGGGGCCAGGCGACGGTATCGGAATAGCCAAACTGGAGATGACGTCGATTGCTGCAGCTTCCCCATATTGACCCCGTCTGTGACCTATGATGCCGGCGACCGAGGCCGGCCGGCATCGTTAGAATCGTCCGGAACCTCGTCATGCGCATGGCTGTGGACTGCTTTCACGCGAGACTGGTTACCCCGTTTGCGGTAGTCGGTGTGCGAACTGTCGGCGAGCGGTTGGATGAATTGGTCTATCTGCCAAAAAGCGTTGCGACCCTGGCGCCGGTGACGCCGTTCGCCGCACGCGTCTGCGCCCAGATCGAGGCCTATCTCGAAGATGCGTCTTTCTGTTTCGACCTGCCCTTCGAGTATGTTGGCACCGCGTATCAGAATCGTGTCTGGAAAACCGTTCATGACATTCCCGCGGGGAAGACGATGACCTATTCCGCCATCGCCAAGCTGGCGGGCTCCGCGCCGCGGCCGGTCGGGATGGCCTGCGGCGCCAACCGCATTCCCCTGGTCATCCCGTGTCATCGCGTGACCGCCAGCCGCGGTATCGGCGGCTTCATGCATGCGAAGCGTGGCCCGGGGATCGAAATCAAACGCTGGCTGCTCCGGCACGAGGGCGCGGAGTGGCCGCAATGACGGCCAACGATGACCTGCTCGACCGGTTCTGCGATGCGCTCTGGCTGGAGGACGGGCTGTCCCGCAATACGCTGTCCGGTTACCACAGGGATCTGCGCCAGTTTGCGGAATGGATGGCCAAGCGCGGCGGCACGCTGCGCGCTGCACAGCGTGCAGATTTGCTCGGCTATCTGGCTTATCGCTTTCAGGGCAATGCCAAGCCGCGGTCAGCGGCAAGGCTGCTTTCCAGCCTGAAGCGCTTTTATCGCTATCTCTTGCGAGAAGGCAAGATTGGCTCCGATCCGACGCTGCAGATTGAAGCGCCGAAACTGCCAAGAAGCCTGCCAAAGGGCTTGACCGAAGATGACGTCGTGTCCCTGCTTGCCGCTCCGCATGTCGAAACCCTGCTGGGACTTCGTGACCGCGCTATGCTGGAGACGCTTTACGCCAGCGGGTTGCGGGTATCGGAGTTGGTAGGCTTGAAAACCATACAGGTTGACCGCAATGCGGGT
>DATKEK010000333.1:0-16375 GCA_035512195.1 Burkholderiales bacterium | reverse complement strand
CACTTGCAGTATGGCGAGGAAAGCCTCCTGCGGAATCTCGACCGAGCCCACCTGTTTCATCCGCTTCTTGCCCGCTTTCTGCTTCTCCAGGAGCTTCTTCTTGCGGGTGATGTCCCCGCCGTAGCACTTCGCCAGCACGTTCTTGCGCAGCGCCTTTACGGTTTCGCGCGCGACGATACTCGATCCGATCGCAGCCTGCACCGCAACGTCGAACATCTGCCTCGGAATCAGCTCGCGCATGCGGTTGACGAGGTCACGCCCGCGCTGCTGGCTGGTACTTCTGTGCACGATCAGGGAAAGGGCGTCGACCTTCTCCGCGTTGATCAGGATATCCAGCCGGACCAGGTCTGCGGCCCTGAACTCCTTGAAGTCGTAGTCGAGCGAGGCATAGCCGCGAGAGACCGATTTCAACCGGTCGAAGAAATCCATCACCACTTCGTTCAGCGGCATCTCGTACGTCAGCATGACCTGCCGGCCCACGTACTGCATGTTGCGCTGGGATCCGCGCTTGGCATTGCACAGCGTCATGATCGGGCCGACGTAATCCTGCGGCACCAGGATGGTGGCGGTGATGATCGGTTCGCGGATTTCCTCTATTTTCGAGAGTTCGGGCAGCTTGGAGGGGTTCTCGACCTCCATCATCGTACCGTCGCGCAGCAGGACCTCGTAGACCACCGTCGGCGCGGTGGTGATGAGGTCCATGTTGTATTCCCGTTCAAGACGTTCCTGCACGATATCCATGTGCAGCAGACCGAGGAATCCACACCGAAACCCGAAACCCAGTGCCTGCGAGGTCTCCGGTTCATAGCGCAACGAGGCATCGTTGAGCTGAAGTTTCTCCAGGGCGTCGCGCAATGCGTCGTACTGGTTGGTTTCAACCGGATACAACCCTGCGAATACCTGTGGCTTGACCTCCTTGAAACCGGGCAAGGCTTGCAGTTCCGGGCGGTCCAGGAGCGTAATCGTGTCCCCTACGCGCGCCGATTGCAGGTCCTTGATGCCTGAAATAACGAAACCCACCTCGCCGGCCGCGAGACTGTCCCGCGGCTGGGCCTTGGGCGTGAATACGCCGACCTGCTCGCACAGGTGGGTTGCGTGTGTAGACATCAACAGTATCTTGTCTTTCGCTGCGAGCGTGCCCTCGAATACCCGCACCAGCATGATCACACCGACGTAGTTGTCGAACCAGGAGTCGATCACCAGCGCCTTGAGTGGCGCCTGGCGGTCGCCGGCAGGCGGAGGAATCCGCGCGATGACGGCCTCGAGTATGTCTTCGACCCCCTCTCCAGTTTTCGCGCTTGCCCGCACGGCGTCCTTCGCGGGGATGCCGATGATGTCCTCGATTTCCGAGATTACCCGCTCCGGCTCCGCCGAGGGCAGGTCGATCTTGTTCAGTACCGGCACGACTTCGACGCCTTGCTCGGTCGCGGTATAGCAGTTCGCCACGGTCTGCGCCTCCACGCCCTGCGAGGCATCGACGACCAGCAGCGCCCCTTCGCAGGCGGCCAGCGAGCGCGAGACCTCATAGGCGAAATCCACGTGTCCGGGCGTATCGATCAGGTTCAGGTTGTAGATCTCGCCATCCCGCGCCCGGTAGGTGAGCGCGGCGGTCTGCGCCTTGATGGTGATGCCGCGCTCGCGTTCCAGCGCCATCGAATCGAGGACCTGAGACTCCATCTCGCGATCCGACAGCCCGCCGCACACCTGGATGAACCGGTCCGCCAGCGTCGATTTGCCGTGATCGATATGGGCAATGATGGAAAAATTGCGAATTCGCTGCATCAAAAAAACGGGCACCCGAAGTGCCCTTTATGCTTCGTGAAAGCTGCGGATTGTAACGGATTGCCGGCAAGCCGCGGGACGGCTTTCAATCGCGTGGCGGTTCAATTATCCAGACGGATGGGTACGTAGATCGCGCCGTCGCCGCGCCTGACCAGTACTGCAACGCTGCGCGCCTGCTCGTATTGCAACATGAGCTGGTTCAGTTGCTGAACCGAGCTGACATCGTGATTGTTCAGCGCGAGGATGATGTCGCCGCGACGCAAGCCTGCCCGCTGTGCGGGGCCCTGCACGTCTTCTACCAGCAGCCCGCCAGTGATGCTCAGTTCGTTGAGCCGTTCGGCGGACAGCTCGGAAACCGTCACTCCGAGCCTGGCCACCGCGTTCCCGGACTGCCGTTCGGGTTGCGTGCGCCGGCTTGCCGCACGCTCTTCCACCAGCTCGCCCACTGTTATCTCGATGCTGCGGGCCGTGCCCTTGCGCCATACCTGCATCGGCACTCGCGAACCGGGCCGCGTCTGCGCCACCAGCCGAGGGAGATCGCTGGAAGTCACGACAGGTTTGCCGTCGAAATCGAGGATGACGTCCGATGCCTCGATTCCA
Source organism: Burkholderiales bacterium (assembly GCA_035512195.1). Taxonomy (GTDB): domain Bacteria; phylum Pseudomonadota; class Gammaproteobacteria; order Burkholderiales; family Eutrophovitaceae; genus DATKEK01. Next base: position 13,993 of record DATKEK010000333.1, on the reverse strand, counting down.
GCCTGGTCGGCCGGGCCGCCACGCTCCACCGAGTTCACCAGCGCCCCCTGCGGTTTGTCGAGCCCGAAGGAATCGGCCAGTTCGCGGGTGACTTCCTGGATTACGACTCCGATACGGCCACGGCTGACGCGCCCCTGGGTACGCAGCTGGTTGGCAATATCCATCGCGACATTGATCGGGATGGCGAAAGACAGACCCATGAAACCGCCGGTGCGGCTGTATATCTGCGAGTTGATGCCGATCACCTCGCCCTTCATGTTGAACAATGGCCCACCGGAATTTCCGGGGTTTATCGCCACGTCGGTCTGGATGAACGGCACGTAATTTTCCTGCGGCAGAGAACGGCCCTTCGCGCTGACGATGCCTGCGGTCACGGTATTCTCGAAGCCGAAAGGCGATCCGATCGCCAACACCCATTCGCCCACCTTGAGCTTCTCGGGATCGCCGGTTTTCACCGTTTGCAGGTCGCTTGCCTCGATTTTTATGATGGCGACATCGGTTCGACGGTCGGAACCGATCACTTCCGCCTTGAACTCGCGCTTGTCGTTGAGCTTGACGGTGATGTCGGAAGCCGCATCGACCACGTGTGCGTTGGTCAGAATATATCCGTCACGGCTGATGATGAATCCGGATCCAAGCGAACGGGATTCGTATTCCTGCGGCCCCTGCGGCGGGCCAAAGCGCCGGAAGAAATCGAAGAACGGATCGTCTTCCGGAACCGGAAATTGCGGACCCCGGCGGACGGTCTGCGTAGTGCTTACGTTCACCACCGCGGCGCCGCTCTGCTCCACCAGCCCGGTAAAATCGGGCAGTGCCTGGGCCGCTGCCAGCGGAGGCATGACAAACGCCAGGACGACCAGCAGTTTCTTCAGCATCGGGTTCCTTGTAATGGGGCTCAAACCGGCATTGAAGTCGGCGGCGAGACGGTCAGGGACGATAGGCAACCGAGTTGCCGATCTGCATGACCGTGGCGGCTGGTGCCTCGCCCAGCACAGTGACGACCTGGTCGTCCATGGCCCGGGTGTAGATGTTGATCGCCCCCTGCCGCGACAGGCCTTCGCGGACTTGCGTTCTGCCCGCCAGCGGCTCGATGAAGATCGATACCGCGGCAAGTCCGTCCGAATAGACCAGGTGCGTGACAGGCGATGACCCGCCCTGCTTTGTTCTGCGCATCTCCAGAACCTTGCGGAAACCGGCTGGAAACTGGCGCACGATCCAGCCCGATTCCACGTTCGCCAGAAGATGGGCGAACCGGTCCAGTCGCCACTCCGGGAACTGCACCCGATAGGTCGGCCGCACCATCTCGCGTGTCACTCCGGAGCCGATGGTGAGCTGGGTAAAGGTGAACTGTTCGACCGCCTGGTTGCGCTCGTTCAGCATCCGCGCCTTGAGCAACAGTCCGCTGTTCGCTTCCGCCCAGAGCTTGTGGCCGTAGCGCATGCCGTCCCGTGGCTCCAGTACCAGCGCTTGGGAATCATAACCGGCGATGCGTTCGGGTTCGCCCTTGCGAATCTGGTAGAACTCGGTGAGCGAGGTGATCTGTTCCGGCAGCAATGCCGGAAAAGTCCGCCGCGCCAGGCGCTTCTCGCTGCGAACGATCTTGGCGTCGGGGTAGTAACAGAGCACCTCGTCGTTGGTGCGTATGATCTCCCTGCGCGGCCCATCCAGCGCCTCGAGCTTTTCGTACTCTCCGGAATCGTCTACGAAGTGCACGATGCGCGAGGTTTCGACATGGTCTCCGTGCTGGTATACGAAGGTGCCGACATAGTTCAGCTCGCGGGCGGCGTTGGCAATGCGCTCCAGCATCTGCAGCGCGTCGGCCTGCCTGAGCGGGTCGGCGGTAGCGGCTCCGGTGAAGAACGCCCAGGCGGCAACAGCGGGAAGCAACAACCCGTTACGCATGGATGTCAGGGCCGGTAGTCCGCTTCACGAACCGAGACGGTGCGCACGTATGATCCAACGCCCTGCATCGCGGTACTCGGCGAAAACTGCTGGTGCGCCATCAGATACTCGTTCATCGTCGACCCGGCCGGCTCCACGACCACCGCGACCGATTCGACCGACCGCTCCGCGTCGGCAACCAGTGCCGGCTGAGTAGAGAGAGGATCGTTGAAGACCGCGAGCCAAGCCACCACAGCCATGCCGACCACCGACGCGGCAATCGGCAGCACCGCTCGGCGTGCCAGAAGCGAGGCGCGGCGAGGCTTTGGAGCCAGTACCGTGGGCTCCGAGGTGAGTCTTACGCTGACCCGCTCGACCACATGTTCGGTCAGCTGCCCCTGGCCCCGCAGGACGTCCCCGATCAAATGATAGGCGTCCCATGCCGACCGCCACTCGGGATCCTCCTCCAACCTGTTGAACTCCCGTGCAAGCTCGTCATCCTCCAGCTCGCCGTCGATCAACGCCGAAATGCGCTCCATGCTCACCACCTCTTGTCTTTCGCCGTGTCCAGCAACGGACGCAGTCTTGCCGCGATCGTCTCCCGCGCCCGGAAAATCCGGGAGCGAACCGTGCCGATCGGGCAATTCATCACCGTCGCAATATCCTCGTAGCTCATTCCCTCGATCTCGCGCAACGTGATCGCGGTTCTCAGTTCATCAGGCAACTCTTCCATCGTCTGGTTCACGGTCGAGGCGATCTGTTTGCTCATCATCTCCGCCTCCGGCGTGTGCAGGTCCCGGAGCTGGTCGCCATCGTCGAAATTCTCGGCCTCTTCACTGTCGAATTCGGTGGTGGTCGGTGCGCGCCGACCCATCGCCACCAGGTAATTCTTCGCGGTATTGATCCCGATGCGGTACAGCCACGTGTAGAACGCGCTGTCACCGCGGAAGGCAGGCAGCGCCCGATAGGCCTTTATGAAGGCCTCCTGTGCCACGTCCTCCACCTCTGCGGGATCGCGGATGAATCGGGACAATAGCCGCGCCAGCTTGCGCTGGTACTTTGAAACCAGCAGTTCGAAAGCGTGCTTGTCGCCGCGCTGCGCGCGCTCGACCAGCTGCTGGTCAACTTCACGGTCGCCCATCTAGCCACATTTCCTGGATTGTCGTTTGGCGGCCATCCAGCGCCGCGCGAAAGGGCGCCTAGTATAACTGCCGTTACCCATCCGGGAAACGCATCGCGATTCACCCCGGACAGACAATCGAGCCAGGCAATTAGTTCATGACCAGGCGGGTTTCCGACTCAAACACTCCTCCTTCGAGAGTGCCGGTACAATCCGCCGTCCGCAACAGGGAGCAGGAAATGATCAGATTCGAGGTGGCCATCATCGGCAGCGGGTTGGCCGGGCTGACGGTGGCTCTGAATCTTGCCGACCATCGGAAGGTCGGCGTCATCACCAAGCGCGAACTTCTCGACGGCGCCAGCGACTGGGCGCAGGGAGGCATCGCCGCCGTGCTCGCCGCGGACGATTCCTCCGAATCGCACATACACGACACCGAAGTCGCCGGTGCGGGTCTCTGCGGACACGAAGTCGTGCGTCACGTGGTCACCCATGGCCGCGAAGCGATCGAGTGGCTGATCAGCCAGGGCGTTCCGTTTACCAGGGACGAAGCCAGCGAGATCGGTTATCACCTCACCCGCGAGGGTGGGCACAGCCGCCGCCGGGTGATCCATGCGGCCGATGCCACCGGACACGCGGTGCAGACCACCCTCGAAGGCAAGGTCAAGGCGCATCCGAATATCACTGTGCTCGAGCACCACAGCGCAATCGACCTGATCACCGGACCCAAGCTCGGTCTGGACGACAATCGCTGCCACGGACTGTATGCGCTGGACTCACGGCGAGGACGAGTGACTACCATCGCTGCCGAGCATGTCGTGCTTGCAACCGGCGGAGCGGGCAAGGTTTACCTGTATACGACCAACCCTGACACCGCGACAGGAGATGGCATTGCGATGGGCTGGCGCGCCGGCTGCCGGGTCGTAAACATGGAGTTCGTGCAGTTCCACCCGACCTGCCTCTACCACCCGCATGCAAAGTCGTTCCTGATCAGCGAGGCCGTGCGCGGCGAAGGCGGCGAGTTGAAGCTTCCCGACGGAACGCGGTTCATGCCGGCACACGACGAACGCGCGGAACTCGCACCGCGCGATGTGGTTGCCCGTGCGATCGACTTCGAAATGAAAAAACGCGGACTGGACTGCGTTTATCTGGACATCAGCGACAAACCGGATACTTTCCTGAGAACTCACTTTCCGACCATCCATGCACGTTGTCTGGAGTTGGGAATCGACATCACCCGACAGCCGATCCCGGTGGTGCCGGCCGCGCACTACACCTGCGGCGGCATCCAGGCCGACCTGCGCGGACGGTCCGACCTGGCGGGACTTTACGCGGTGGGCGAAACCGCACACACCGGACTGCACGGGGCCAACCGGCTTGCCAGCAATTCGCTGCTGGAATGCCTGGTGTTCGGCCGGGCAGCCGCCGAGGATATTCTGCTGCGGGAAACCGCCGCGCGAATACCGTTGCCGCGCTGGGATGAAAGCCGCGTCACCGATGCCGACGAAGAGATTGTGATCGCACACAACTGGCACGAACTGCGCCGGTTCATGTGGGACTATGTTGGCATCGTGCGTACCAACAAGCGTCTGGAGCGTGCGATGCACCGGATCCGATTATTGTCGGAAGAGATACACGAGTATTATTCGAACTTCCGCGTGACCGGCGACCTGCTTGACCTGCGCAATCTCGTGCTGACCGCCGACCTGATCGTGACCAGCGCAATACGCCGCAAGGAGAGCCGCGGGCTGCATTTCAGTCGCGATTACCCGGAGCCGGCCGCAATTGCCAGCGACACGATGCTTACGCCGTCATGACGCGTTATCGTCCAGGCCGAATTTGAGTAATACCCGCAGCGCCCGCAGGCATTCCCCATCAGCCGAGTCGGGCAGCAACACCAGGCTGACAGCCCACTCCCCCGAATCCGGCCTGACGCGCAGCAGAATGAGCAAGGCCGACACCGCGCAGCCCGACGTCACCAGCCTGCCGTCGATCTGCCGTCCGGAGCGGGTGCGCAGTACGCAACTGCCGTCATTTCCCAGCCGCAAGGCAGTGCATGCCTGCGGCGCGAGGCGCAGCGCATGCACCCGCAGAGCCCGAATCAGGCTGGCGCAAATTGCAAGCCACAGCGCCCACTGCAACCAAGGCGGGACATCGATCAGATACGCTGCGGCCAGCGCCGCGCCATGCGCAGCGAACAGCATGGCGGCAAGCCGCGGCGAAGAACGAAGCGTGACGTCGAGCCAGTGCCGTTGCTGCATACGACCTATAATTTTCCGCATATATGAACAGCATGACCAGACAACCCGAATGGCGCAGCCAACTGCTGGCGAAAGGCGCAACGTTCGACCGGGACAGGGTGCTGCATTTCGGCGAGCCCGATGCGGAACTGACGCAGGCCACATCCGGGGCAGCCTGTGCTCCGCTTACGGATTTCTGCAGCCTGCGCGTGAGCGGGCGCGATGCAGGTACCTTTCTGCAGTCGCAGATCACCAGCGATATGCGCCAAGTCTCCGAATCTCGTGCGCAGTTGGGCGGGTACTGTACGCCCAAAGGCCGGCTGTTCGCGACCTTTCTGGGGTGGGTGGCGGATGGCGACTACCTGCTGATGGTTCCGGCCGGGCTGGCTGGACCGGTGACAACTCGACTGCGACGCTATGTGCTGCGCTCCCGCGTGCAAGTCGACCTCGATCCTGCGCTGGCGCTGATCGGCCTGCTGGGACCTCTGGCCGGGGACACGCTCAAGGCAACCCTCGGCGCCTGCCCCGGGCGCGTACTGGCGGTCGTGCGCTCGGGGCCGGTCACGACCATCCAGCTGCCCGGCGAAACTTTCGTGCTGGCCGCACCACAGACTGACGTCGTCGGGCTCTGGGACCAGCTTGCGGCATCTGCGCGTGCCGCCGGGGTGCCCGCTTGGGAATGGGGGCAGATCCATGCCGGCACGGCGTGGATCACTGCCGGGACGCAGGAGCTGTTCCTGCCGCAGATGGTGGCACTCGATGCCATCGGCGGCGTGAGCTTCGACAAGGGCTGCTATCCGGGCCAGGAAATCGTCGCGCGCACGCATTACCTCGGCAGCCTCAAGCGTCAACTCTACCTGGCACATCTCGAGTCCCGGGTCCAGCCGGGCGACGAGCTATCCGAGTCAGGCACGACAGAACCGGCAGGCACCGTGGTCAATGCCGCGCCCGCTCCCCGCGGTGGCTGGGACGCGCTGGTCGTACTCCGCGGAGACCCACTCGAACGGACATTCCGGCTGGCCGGCTCGGGTATTCCAGTGACGGTGGTGAAACGCGCGGGGACAGCAGAAGCAGCAGAGGAAACATGAGCGCAGCGATCTACGTCTATTACCGCATCGACCCGGCGCGTCGAGTGTCGGCGCGCGAAGCCGCGGATCGCTTGGTGGAAGACATGCGCCTGCGTCACGGTGTGAGCGGCCGGCTGCTGGAGAAACTCGGCGAGCCACTGTTGTGGATGGAAGTCTATGACCCGGTGGCGGACCCCGACCGATTTTGCGCTGCCCTGCAGGCGGCGGCCGAACAAGCCGGCATGACCCGCTTTCTCGCTGCGGGCAGTAATCGCCATATCGAGCGTTTCGTTCCGCTATGTGCCTGATTTTATTTGCGCACCAGGTCAACCCGCATTTGCCGCTGATCGTCGCGGCCAACCGCGATGAGTTCTACACGCGGCCTACTGCATCCGCCGCCTTTTGGCAGGATTACCCGGACGTGCTCGGCGGGCACGATCTGGAAAAGGGCGGCACCTGGCTTGCGTCCGCGGCCGATGGCCGCTGGGCGGCGGTAACCAATTACCGCGATCCGGCTGCCGCCGCAGGCGGACGTTCACGTGGCGAACTGGTGGCGGCGTATGTCACCGGAAACATCGGTCCGCGCGATTACGCTGCCACCGTAGAAGCCGAGTCGCAATCGTTTCCACCGTTCAACCTGCTGCTCGGAGATTCCAGGCAGGTGGTTTACATGAGCAATCGCTGCGATCCGGTGACCAGAATCGTGCCGCAGGGTCTCTACGGCCTAAGCAACCACCTGCTGGATACACCATGGCCAAAGGTCGCACAGGCAATGCAGTGGTTCGGGACGCTGCTGCAGTCAGAGGAACGATCGCTGGTTTCCGGCCTGTTCGAACTGCTTGCGGAAAAGCAGTGCGCCCCAGATCATGCCCTGCCCACGACCGGTATCAGCCTCGAATGGGAACGCGTGCTGTCTGCGCCGTTCATCGTCGCGCCGGGCTACGGCACGCGCGCCTCGACTGTCCTGGTGTTCCGCGACGATGGTTCTACCCTGTTCGAGGAACGCAGCTTTGCCGAGGGTGGCTCACTGACGGACACACGGCGCTTCGAGTTCGCTGCGGCCGCGCTGCCCGCAGGATTGCGTTAGCCGAGTTCCAGCGTCATGCGCCGGTGCGGGATGCCGGCATCGTCGAACTCCAGGCCTTCCGCCCGGAAACCGAAACGCGCATAAAACTCGAGGGCCCGCGTCTGTGCGTTCAGTTGGATGCGCCTGTGTCCTCGCTGCCTCGCGATCAACAGCAGCAGCTCGAACAATGCAGTGCCGACACCGCGGCCGCGCCACTCGGCAAGAACGGCCAGGCGCCCGATGTGTCCATCCGGGAGCAGGCGGCCGGTGCCGATCGGGCTGCCATTGGCCTCCGCCAGTGCATGTTGGGATGCACTGTCGAAATCGTCCCACTCCAGTGCTGCGGGCACCCGCTGTTCTGCAATGAATACTGTCTCGCGCACACGCTTCAGGGCTGGACTATCGCGATTCCAGTCGGCTTGCCGCACCGTAAACTTTGGGGTCGAACGCATAGGCGGATTATATTTCCATCACGACCATGAAACCGGCCGTCACCCTGTTCAAACTGCTGCTGCTTGGCGCACTGGCGATCGCGGTATCTGGCTGCGCCGGCCGTTATTTCAAGCCGGCCGCAGCACCCGCCGCGGTGGACCGCTATGCGCTCGTGGAACTCCCGCATACCGAGCACTGGACCGGCATCGTGTTCAACGGCGCCAAGATCGGTTTTGCGCATACCCGGCTGTCAGCCCTGCCGGACGGCGATTTCGAGATCCGTTCGGAGGCATCCCTGTTGCTGCAGTTTCTCGGCATCGAAAAACGGTTCCGCCTGCGTTCCATCGACGTGGTGGGACCGGACCTTGCACTGAAGCGCTTCGAGGCCAATCACCATATCGACGGCAGCGACCTGTACCTGGAAGGCGAGCGCCTCTCCGGAGAATTGCGCGTACGGATCACCAACGCCGAAGCCGTCAGGGAGCACAGATACACGGTCGATGATGCGGTACTGCCGACCAGCGCAATACTGCTGTACCCGACGACACGCGGGCTCGAGGTCGGACGAGCCTACCGCTTCAAGGTATTCAGTACCGAGACCCAGCAGATATCGGAGGTCGAACAACGCATCGTCGGCTACCAGACCAGCGAGCTGTTCGAAGGCGAGGCGTACAAGATCATTACCCGCCTGCAGTGACAGGAAACCACCAGCTGGATCGATCGGCAGGCGCGCCCGCTGTTCGAGCTGGCACTGAATGGCGTCATGATCGCGGCGCTGGAGGAGGAAAAGGCCGCGAAGCGCTATCTCGCCGCGGCCAGCCTGAACAAGCAGGACGTCATGCTCGATTTCAGCCTGGTGCGTCCGGATCACCCGATATCCGCTCCGCGCAGCGTGTCGCAGCTGGAAATTCTTCTGCAGGGCGTGGACGCGGAACCGGTTTCAGGCCCCGGTCAACGATGCGAACCGGATGCCGATGGCTGGCGTTGTTCGCTGCAGGCAGGGCTGACACAGCCCGCAGCAGGCGATATCAGGGCCTATATGGTTTCGTCGCTGACGGTTCCGTATGGTCATCCGCAGATTCAGGCACTCGCAAGAAAGATCGGCGACACCGCGCTGCCGCCCCGCGATCGCGTCCAGCGCATACTCGACTGGCTGGAAGCGAATATCCGCAAGCATCCGAGCGATGCGTTCTCCGCGCTCGACGTGCTGCGCACGCGTCGCGCGGAATGCCAGGGGCACGCCTACCTGTATACCGCGCGGCGCGGGCGCTGGATATTCCGACCCGTGTTGCGAATGGCCTAGTGTACTCGGAGCAGCAGAGGGTTTTCTCTACCACAGCTGGGCCGAAAGCCTGATCGACGGGAACTGGCAAGCCGTCGATCCGACTTTCGGTCAGGCGGTTGCCGATGCCACCCACGTCAAGCTGCTGCAGGGCGAGGAACTGGCCGACCTGGTTGCGTTGACGAACTGGGTGGGCCGGGTGTCCATTAACGTACTCGACTACCAGTCCGAACGTTGACGGCTCAGATCGACGCCCCGCCACTGACTTCGATGACCGCGCCATTTATGTAGCTGGCCTCGTCCGAAGCGAGAAACGCGTAGGTGTTGGCAATCTCCTCGGGCTTCGCCAGCCGCCCGAGCGGCACCCGCTCGGTCATCGCTTTCAGCACTTTGTCCGGCACCGATCCAAGAATCGGCGTTTCCACGAAGCCGGGGCACACCGCGATCGCGCGAATCCCCGACCGCCCGAGTTCGCGTGCCCAGGTTTTCACCATGCCGATGACACCGAATTTGCTGGCGGCATAGTTGGTCTGGCCGAAGTTGCCGTAGAGACCCACCACCGACGAGGCGTTCAGAATCACGCCGGATTTCTGCCCGATCATGATGTCGACAACCGCGCGCGCGCAGTTATAGGTTCCCTTCAGGTTGATGTCGATCACCCGATCGAACTGCGCGTCGCTCATTTTCTTGAGCTGGGCATCGGCGACGATGCCGGCGTTGTTGACCAGCGTATCGATCCGGCCGTGCCGCTCCATTACGCCCTGAACCATGCGATCGATGCTCGCGCGGTCGGTCACGTCGACCTCGAAGCCGATGGCTTCGCCGCCGCTGTGGCGTATCTCTTCCACCACTGCTTCGACCCCCGCGGCATCGATGTCGCATACCACAACGCGCGCGCCCTCCGCCGCAAACTTCAGTGCCGTTGCCTGCCCTATCCCCCGCGCAGAACCGGTGATGATGGCCACTTTGTTTTTCAACCTCACCTGCGTTTGCCTCCCCTGGTTGCGTGTTGTTTCATGCGTTCAGCCGGCCGCAGCATCCGCCGCGACGATCTGCACTTCGGTTCCTGCGGAAACCAGCTCGAACAGTTCCAGCATGTCGGTATTGCGCATGCGGATGCATCCGATCGAGCCCGGAGTACCCATGGCCACTTCGTCCGGACTGCCGTGGATGTAGATGTAACGGCGCATGGTGTCGACGTCGCCCAGCCGATTGAACCCAACCTCGCAGCCGGACAGCCACAGTATCCGTGTCAGGATCCAGTCCCGCCCGGGGTGGCGCGCCGCAAGTTCGGCAGAGTAGATCTCCCCGGTCGGCCGCCGCTTCACGAACACCGTGTTCAGCGGCGCCCCAGCTCCAATCCTGGCCCGGATCACATGGCGGCCGCGTGGTGTGCAGAAGCTGTTGCGCCGCTCGCCGACGCCCTTACCCGAGGTCGAGACCACGTAGCGTTGGAGGCGATTCCGCCCCTCAAGCACCTCGAGCGTCTGGCTGGCGATATCGATCCGGATGACCTTCATTTTTCCCTGCGCGACTGGAAGAACGACCGCAGCAGCGCGCCGCATTCATCGGCCAGCACACCGCCTTCCACTTCGGCGTGATGGTTCAGCCGTTCCTCCGCAAAGATGTCCACCACGCTACCGCAGGCGCCCGTTTTCGGGTCTGGGGCGCCGAACACCACTCGCGACAGCCTCGCGTGGATCATGGCGCCGGCGCACATCACACAGGGCTCGAGAGTAACGTACAGGGTCGCACCACTGAGGCGGTAGTTTCCGACCGCCGTTGCAGCCTCGCGCAGGGCACGAATCTCGGCGTGCGCGGTTGGATCGCGGGTGGAAATCGGTGCGTTGAATCCCCTGCCGATGATCTCGCCCTCGGCCACCACCACTGCCCCAACCGGAACTTCACTGCCCGCGGCTGCCTGGCCTGCGAGGTGCAGTGCTTCGCGCATGAAATACTGATCTTCAGCCAATTTATTCAGATAGTTAAATTGTATATATAATAAACAACATTAAGTTAATTACTCCCACTCGATGGTCGCAGGCGGCTTGCTCGAGATGTCATAGACCACGCGGTTTATGCCGCGCACCTCATTGATGATCCGGCTCGCCACCCTCGACAGCAGCGTGTGCGGCAGCTCCGCCCAGTGAGCGGTCATGAAGTCCTGGGTCTGCACCGCACGCAGCGCCACCACGAACTCGTAGGTCCTGCCATCGCCCATCACGCCGACCGAGCGCACTGGCAGGAACACCGCAAAAGCCTGCGCGGTCCTGTCGTACCAGCCGGCGGCGCGCAACTCCTCGATGAAAATCGCATCCGCTTCGCGCAGCAGGTCCGCATACTCGCGCTTCACTTCACCAAGGATGCGCACGCCAAGCCCAGGGCCGGGAAACGGATGGCGCAATACCATCTCCGGCGGCAGTCCCAGCGCAACGCCGAGTTCGCGCACCTCGTCCTTGAACAACTCGCGCAGCGGCTCAAGCAATTTCAGCTGCAGCGTTTCCGGCAGGCCACCCACATTGTGATGCGACTTGATGCTCGCCGCCTTCTTGGTCTTTCCGCCGGCCGATTCGATGACATCCGGATAGATGGTGCCCTGCGCCAGCCATTTCGCCGCGGGCAGTTTGCTTGCCTCGGACTGAAACACTTCCACGAACTCGCGGCCGATGATGCGCCGCTTCTGCTCGGGGTCGTCTACGCCTTGCAGTGCGGACATGAAGCGATCGGACGCGTCCACATGAATCACGCGGAGCCCGAGATTGTCGCCGAAGGTTTTCATCACCTGCTCCGCCTCACGCAGCCGCAGCAGCCCGGTGTCGACGAACACGCAGGTCAGTTGTGCGCCGATCGCACGATGGATTAGCGCTGCGGCCACCGAAGAATCCACCCCCCCGGACAAGCCCAGGATGACCTCATCCGACCCGACCTCGGAGCGGATGCGTCCGACCGCCTCGTCGACAAAGCCCGGCATGGTCCAGTCGGGCTCCAGCCCGCAGACGCGCCGCACGAACTGCTCGAGGATCGCCTTGCCCTGCAGCGTATGGGTGACTTCGGGGTGAAACTGCAGGCCGTAGAATCCCCGCGCCTCGTCTGCCATGCCGGCAATTGCCGTGGCGGCATTCGATGCGATCACCTTGAACCCGGCCGGAAGGCGGGTGACCTTGTCGCCGTGGCTCATCCACACGTCGAGCAAGCCATGGCCCTCGGCATTGCGCCGGTCTTCGATGCCTTCCAGGAGCTTCGAATGTCCACGCGCGCGCACCTCGGCGTAGCCGAATTCCCGCGTTGTCGAGGCTTCGACACCGCCACCGAGCTGGGCCGCCATTGCCTGCATCCCGTAGCAGATGCCGAGCACCGGGACTCCCAACGCGAACACCGCCTCCGGGGCGCGTGGGGTGTCGCCGGCAACGACCGAAGCCGGACCGCCGGAAAGAATCACACCCTTCGGATCGAAATCGAGAATGAACTGCGCGGACACATCGTAAGGATGAAGTTCGCAGTACGCGCCCAGTTCGCGCACGCGGCGCGCAATCAGCTGGGTGTACTGGGAGCCGAAGTCGACGATCAGGATCTTGTTATGCGGCATGTGCGGGACGCAGGTGTCGCTGGAGATTGGCGGGAAGTCGCAGCGAGCGCGCTTGCCCCACTGCGGCCTGCGCGCAGCTTCCGGCCCTATTCAACGTGGTAATTCGGCGCTTCCTTGATGATCTGCACGTCGTGTACATGCGACTCGCGCACGCCGGCCGTGGTGATCTCGACAAACTCGGCGCGCGCACGCACCTCCTTGATCGAGCCGCAGCCGAGATAGCCCATCGCCGAGCGCAATCCGCCCATCAACTGGTGAACGACCGCCACTACGCTGCCTTTGTACGGCACGCGACCTTCCACGCCCTCCGGCACCAGCTTCTCTGCACCCTCTTCCGCGTCCTGAAAGTAACGATCGGCCGCACCCTGCTGCATGGCGCCAAGCGAACCCATGCCGCGATAGGCTTTATAGGATCGGCCCTGAAACAGTTCGATCTCCCCCGGCGCCTCCTCCGTACCGGCGAACAGGCTGCCGATCATGATCACGTCTGCACCCGCGGCGATGGCCTTGGCTACGTCGCCGGAATAACGGATGCCGCCGTCTGCGATCAGTGCCACCTGGGTGCTGGCCAGCGCATTTGCCACGTTCTCGATCGCGGTTATCTGCGGAATGCCGACCCCGGCAACGATCCGCGTGGTGCAGATCGAGCCTGGACCGATACCGACCTTCACCGCATCTGCGCCGTGGTCCACCAGCGCCTTTGCGCCGTCGGCCGTGCCGATATTGCCGCCGATGACCTGCGTTCCGGGATAGGTGCGCTTGATCCAGCGTACGCGGTCGAGCACGCCCTGAGCATGGCCGTGGGCTGTGTCCACTACGATTACGTCCACCCCTGCTTCCACCAGCTGGGCGACGCGTTCCTCGGTGCCTTCGCCGACGCCTACCGCAGCGCCGACGTGCAGGCGGCCGAGGTGGTCCTTGCACGCGTTCGGGTGCTCCGAAGACTTGAGGATATCCTTTGCGGTGATCAGGCCCTTGAGTTCGAAGTTCTCGTCGACCACCAGCACACGCTCGAGCCGATGTTCGTGCATCAGGCGCATTGCTTCCTCGTTGCTCGCGCCTTCCTTTACGGTTACCAGGCGCTGCTTCGGCGTCATGATGTTGCGCGCGGGCTGGTCCAGGTTGCTCTCGAAACGGAGGTCTCGGTTGGTGACGATGCCAACTACCCTGGATTTGTCCACCACCGGTAATCCCGAAATCCGGTGCTGGCTGATCAGGCCGAGGACATCGCGCACGGTCATGTCCTGCGAGATGGTGATCGGATCCTTGACCACGCCGCTCTCGAAGCGTTTGACCTTGGCAACTTCCCTCGCCTGCGCTTC
>DATKEK010000332.1:0-3113 GCA_035512195.1 Burkholderiales bacterium | reverse complement strand
GCTTCGTCGTGGGCAACTTCGCACGCGTGTCCTGCATGGTCACGACCCAGGCGAAGCAATGGTACGACACCGACACCCGGAAGCTGGTGGACGTGACGTCGCCGGACAACGTAATGGTCAGTGGAAAGCTCGCGAGCGGCGCGGTGGCCTCAGTGCATGTCGCAGCCGTCCCCTGGGCCGGCGGAGGCTTTCGGATGGTGATCTACGGACGGGAAGGGACATTGGTCGCGACCGGCAACGTCTCTTCCCAACGCGGCGAGATGCTGCGGGTGCAGGGGGTGAAGCGCAGCCACGAGTTGAGCGACATGCCGATCCCCGATCGCTACACGTGGATGCCGCCGGAGTTTCCGCGCGGCGATCCGTTCAACGTCGGGCAGATGTACAGCCTGTTCGCCGAGGCGATCCGGACCGGAAAGAAACAGGATCGACTGCCGACGTTCGACACCGCGGTCGACCTGCACCGCTTTCTCGATACGATCAGGCAGTCGTCGGACACGGGACGGGAGCTGCCGGTCGCCTGACGAATCGGCGATCGGCCCCCCGCCCGCTAATTCTTGGGAATCTTCGCGTCCTTGACAACCTGCGCCCAGCGCGCGATCTCAGCGCGCATGAACTTGTCGAACTCCTCGCGGGTGGTCGGCGCGGGTGGCATCCCCAGCTCGGTCAGGCGCTGCTCGACCTCGGGTATGCGCATTACCGCGTGTACATCGGCGTTCAACTTATCGAGCAACGCTGCGGGTGTGGCAGCCGGCGCGCACACGCCGTACCAGGAATTGACCTCGAAGTCGGGCACGCCCGATTCCTGCATCGTCGGCACGTCCGGCAGCTGCGGCACACGCTGTGCGCTCGCAACCGCGAGCGCGCGCAAGCGTCCGGCCTGAACCGGTGCCACAAGGAACGGAAGGTTCGTAATATTGATCGGGATTTGGCCGGCAATGACATCGCTCGTCCCCTGCACCGCGCTCTTATAAGGAATGTGCACGATGTCGAACTTCAGCCGCAGCTTGAGCCACTCCATCGTCAGGTGCGGCGAAGTGCCGACCGTCCCGGCGGCGTAACTCAGCTTGCCCGGGTTGGACTTTGCATAAGCCACCAGCGCCTTGATCGACTGGAACGGCACTGACGGGTGCACGACAATGACGTTAGGCGGCATGCCGATGCGCGTGATCGGCGCGAAATCGCGATGCTGGTAAGGTATGTTCGCGATCATCGACAGGGAAATTGCATTCGGGGCGATATTGCAATGGAGCAGCGTGTACCCGTCGGGCGGCGACTTCGCGACAAACGCCGCGCCGATCGAGCCGGAAGCGCCTGCCCGGTTGTCGACGATGACCTGATGGCCCCACAGGCGCGTCAAACGCTCGGCGATCAGACGACCGACGATGTCGTTTCCGCTGCCGGCAGGAAACGGGATGACGTAACGGACCGGTTTCGTTGGAAAATTCTGAGACCAAGAAGCGGCCGAGTACAGCAAGACCGCAGCCGCAATTGCGTACACCAACCCTCGATTTGCTCCGATCACAGCACGCATCACGCACCTCCCTTGGAAAGGTCTCGCTACGATGCAGAAACTGCGGTTCACGCTCGGGCGGTTCTGAGTAGTCAACCCAGGCGCAGAAAAGCCGGCCACTTGTTTGGAAAAGTATGGCACCTTTTGGGTCGGGCAACACTGAATGGCATCATTTGCGTGCGAACGCCGTAAACTTGGCGGCAGATCAGGACATCAAGGGGGGACGTGATGAGATTGGAAGACGCGCACAACATTTTCGACCTGCGGGAGATCGCGAAGCGGCGCCTGCCCAAGTGGCTGTTCGAATTCGTCGACCGCGGCACCGAAGAGGAGGTGGCGCTGCGCAACAATCGCGAGGCGTTCGAGCGCATCAAGCTCATGCCGCGCATGCTGGTGGACGTCTCCGGCCGCAAGCTCGACACCACCGTCTTCGGCAAGGAACACAGGATGCCGATCGGGATCGCTCCCACCGGCGCCGCCGGCATGATGTGGTACCGGGGCGAGCTCGAGCTCGCCCGCGCCGCCAAGGCCGCCGGCATCCCTTTCTCGCTCGCCACGGGCTCGATCACCAGCATGGAGCAGGTCGCCGGCGAAGTCGGCGGCACGCTGTGGATGCAGCTCTACATGTGGGCCGACCGCAGGTTGTCGCACCAGGTGGTGCGCCGCGCCTCGGCCGCGGGTTTCGAAGCGCTGCTGGTGACGGTGGACGGCGTGGTTGCCGGGAACCGCGAGTACAACAAACGCAACGGCTTCTCGGTACCCTTCAAATACAACAGCAGGAATTCGACCGACGTGCTGATGCATCCGCGCTGGATGCTGGGCGTGCTGGGGCGATACATCGCCAACGGCGGCATGCCGAAGCGCGCGAATTTCCCCGACGAGCTGCAGCAAAATATCACCACGGCCTACGGCGGCAGCAAGGAAACCCGCAGCGATTCGCTCTGCTGGGATGATTTGAAAGCGCTGCGCGACATCTGGCCCGGCAAGCTGCTGGTGAAGGGACTGCTGCACCCGGACGATGCGGAGAAATCACTGGAACTCGGCGCCGACGGCATCATCGTGTCCAACCACGGCGGGCGCAACTGCGACGCCGCGCCGTCGCCCATCGAGGTGCTGCCGGGCATCGTGAAGGCGGTGGGCGATCGCACCACCATCCTCTTCGACAGCGGCGTGCGCCGCGGCAGCGACGTGGTGAAGGCGCTGGCGCTGGGCGCGAAGATGGTGCTGATCGGACGCAGCACGCTCTACGGCACCGCTGCTGCGGGACAGGCGGGCGCGGCGCGCGCTCTGGATATCTACCGCGGCGAGATCAGCCGCTCCATGGCGCAGATCATGTGCAACAAGATATCCGAGATCGGACCGCATCACGTGGCCTTCCAGAACGAAGGCCGCTTGGTACAACCGGCAGTAGAGCCGCACGCGCCCGCGCGTGGCGTGCACAACGTGCAACCGATACGCGCGGCGGAGGAAGCTCGATAACCATCAACCCTTTTTCCTTCAGGGTGAAGGTCGGGATAACCACGACACTCCTTCCGCATCAGGGGGGAAGGTTGGGCTGGGGGTGGTTGTTCAGTTCGTAGCGTGCGCCTGTGGCGCACCGGCG
>DATKEK010000331.1:0-15146 GCA_035512195.1 Burkholderiales bacterium | reverse complement strand
GGTCGGCGGGCAGATCAAGGGCGAGGAGCAGCGCCTGTTCAACGTCTACGCGCAGGGGAATTTCATCGAGGCGACTGCGGACACGATTTACTTCCAGGTGGGGGAAAGCAAGTACGGCAAGCCGATCCTGGACCGCGTACTCACGCCCGCGACGCCGCACCAGGAAGCGGCCAAGTGCGCGTTGATCTCCTTCGATTCGACCATTCGCAGCAACATCTCGGTCGGGCTGCCGATCGACATGCTCTGGTATCCGCGCGATTCCCTGCGTGTCGGCGTCGAGAAACGCATCAACGAGGGTGATCCCTACTTCACCATGATCCGCCAGAGCTGGGGCACCGGCCTGCGCCGCGTGTTCACCGAACTGCCCAATCCCGACTGGCTGTCGTGAGAGTCAGCGCCTCACTCCCCGCCCTCTCCACGCACTGCGTGCGTAGAGAGGGAGCCAGGGCCCGCGGCGTGGCGACCGGCACGATCGCCCTCTCCGCCCGCGTGCGGGGGGAGAGGGAAAGGGTGAGGTCGGTATGACGATCAAAGTCGCGCTGACGCACGAAACCCGCTACCGCTTCGACCGGCCGGTGGGGGTTTCTCCGCACGAAATCCGGCTGCGGCCGGCACCGCATTGCCGCACGCCAGTCAGCGCGTATTCGCTGAAGATTTCTCCCGCGAAGCACTTCCTCAACTGGCAGCAGGATCCGTACGGCAACTGGATCGCGCGCGCGGTCTTCCCGGAAAAGACGACCGAACTCAAGGTTACGGTCGACCTGGTCGCGGACCTGACGGTGATCAACCCGTTCGACTTCTTCGTCGAGAGCTATGCGGAGAACTACCCGTTCTCCTATCCCGATCAGCTCCGGCATCAGCTCATGCCCTACCTGACGGTGGAGCCGCCGGGCCCGCTGCGCGCGGCGTGGCTCGCGCGTTTCAGAAAGGAAACACTGGCCGAAGGCATGCCGATCGCCAATCTGCTGGTCGCGGTCAATGCCAGCCTGCAGCGTGACGTCGGCTACATCGTGCGCATGGAGCCCGGCGTACAGACGCCGGAGCAGACCCTGCAGCTCGCGATCGGTTCCTGCCGCGATTCCGGCTGGCTGCTGGTGCAGTTGCTGCGCGACCTCGGCATCGCGGCGCGGTTCGTGTCCGGCTACCTGATGCAGATCGCGTCTGACCAGAAACCGCTGGACGGACCGGCCGGGCCGGAGAAGGACTTCGCCGACCTGCACGCCTGGGCCGAGGCGTTCGTGCCGGGTGCCGGCTGGGTGGGACTCGATCCGACTTCCGGGTTGCTGGCCGGGGAGGGGCATATTCCGCTCGCCTGCACCGAGAGCCCGGGATCGGCCGCGCCGATCACCGGTTCGACCGAAATCTGCCAGGTGGATTTCGGTTTCGACATGCAGCTGAAGCGCATCTACGAGGATCCACGCGTCACCAAGCCTTTCACGCCGGAGCAGTGGCAGGCGGTGGACGCGCTGGGCGAACAGGTGGATGTGCAGCTCAAGGCGTGGGACGTACGGCTCACCATGGGCGGCGAGCCTACCTTCGTTTCCATCGACGACATGGACGGCGTCGAGTGGAACCTCGAAGCGCTCGGCGAAGACAAGCGCAGGCTCGCGGGCAATCTGCTGCTGCGGCTGAACGAGCGCTTCGCGCACGCGGGCGTGCTGCATTTCGGCCAGGGCAAGTGGTTTCCGGGGGAGCCGCTGCCGCGCTGGGCACTCGGCTGTTTCTGGCGCGCCGACGGCAAACCGCTGTGGAAGGATGCGCGCTGGCTCGCCGAGGACGGCATCGACCTCGGACACGGCCCGGGAGATGCGGAGCGCTTCGCCCGAGGGCTCACCGAGCGTCTGGCACTCGATGGCGGCAACGTGATGCCCGCCTACGAGGACATCTGGCGCGCGGTGAACGCCGAACAGAACCTGCCGGCGGACGTGGATCCGCTCGAATCCGATCTGGCGAGCAGCCAGGATCGATTGCGCCTGGCAAGGATGCTGAATGCCGGACTGGATCGGGTAGCGGCCTACGTGCTGCCGCTGAAGGCGGCGAAGCGGCCGCGTGCAGACGAAGAAGCGCAGTGGCTGAGCAGCCGCTGGCCGCTGAAGCGCGAGCACCTGTACCTGATCCCCGGCGATTCCCCCGCGGGATACCGGCTGCCGCTCGATTCGCTGCCGAAGCCGGATCCGGACGAGGAGCCGGAGTTCGATCGCGACCCGTTCGAGGAACGCGACGCCCTGCACGAGCCGAACGACGCGGCCAAGGCACAAAAGAAGCGCCGCGCCGCCGCGAACGCCATCGTGCGCTCTGCGCTCTGCGTCCAGGTGCGCGGCGGCAGCGTGCACGTTTTCCTGCCGCCGCTACGTGCCGTCGAGGACTGGATAGATCTGGTTGCCGCGGTGGAGGCGACCGCGGGCGGGCTCGGCATGCCGGTGGTGCTGGAGGGTTACCAGCCCCCGGTCGACCCGCGCATCTGCCGCCTGTTCGTCACCCCGGATCCCGGCGTAATCGAGGTCAATATCCACCCGTCTGCTTCCTGGCGAGAGCTTACGCACAACACCGCGGCGCTGTACGAAGAGGCACGCAACACCCGCCTCGGCACCGAGAAGTTCATGCTCGACGGCCGGCATACCGGCACCGGCGGCGGCAACCATGTCACCATCGGCGGCAACACCGCGGCCGAGAGTCCGCTGCTGCGCCGCCCCGACCTGGTGCGCAGCCTGGTGACGTACTGGCAGAACCATCCGGCGCTGTCCTACCTGTTCTCCGGCTTGTTCATCGGGCCGACCAGCCAGGCGCCGCGCGTGGACGAGGCGCGCGACGACAACCTGTACGAACTGGAAATCGCGTTCCAGGAAATGGACCGCCTCGCCGCCTCCGGCAGCGAATCCCCGCAGCCCTGGCTGGTGGACCGGCTGCTGAGAAATTTCCTCGTGGACCTCACCGGCAACACCCACCGGGCCGAGTTTTCCATCGACAAGCTGTATTCGCCGCACGGCCCGACCGGGCGGCTCGGCCTGCTGGAATTCCGCGCCTTCGAAATGCCGCCGCACTGGCAGATGAGTGCGCTGCAGATGCTGCTGCTGCGTGCGCTGATCGCGCGGCTGTGGAAAACGCCTTACCGCGCACGTCTGATTCCGTGGGGAACCAGCCTGCACGACAGTTTCATGCTGCCGCACTTCGTCGCCGAGGATTTCCGCACGGTAATCGCCGAACTGAACGAGGCGGGCTATGCGTTCCGTTTCGAATGGTTTGCCCCGTTCTTCGAGTTCCGCTTCCCGTTCTACGGCATGGTGAACTACGAGGGCGTCGAACTGGAACTGCGCCAGGCGCTGGAGCCCTGGCATGTGCTCGGCGAAGAAGCCGCGAGCGGCGGCGCCACGCGTTACGTAGACGCCTCGGTCGAACGCCTGCAGGTGAACGTGAGGAATCCATCGAACGGGCGCTACGTCGTTGCCTGCAACGGCAGACCGGTGCCGCTGACCGCGACCGGGCGCCACGGCGAGTTTGTCGCCGGCGTGCGGTTCAAGGCGTGGCAGCCGCCGTCAGCCCTGCATCCGACCATCCGCGTGCACGCGCCGCTGGTGTTCGACATCGTGGACACGTACAGCGGCCGTTCGATCGGCGGTTGCACTTACCATGTCGCGCATCCCGGTGGACGTAACTATGAAACGCTGCCGGTGAACGCGTTCGAAGCAGAGGCGCGCCGCGTCGCGCGCTTCATGCACCACGGGCACACGCCGGGGCCGATGAAGGTCCTGGCGGAGCAGCCGTCGCCCCAGTTTCCGCACACGCTCGACCTGCGGCGGCAGGCTGACCACGGCGTGGCGTTTGCGCCGGCGCTTGCGCAGCAGGCGGCACAGCAACAACAGTAGCTGCGCGACGCCTTACTTGAGGTGCAGTTCCCGCGGGCACACGCTCTGGTCGCCGATCACTTCGCAGCCGCTTTCGGTGACGCGCACCTGTTCGCTCGAGCCGACGTATCCGATGCCGGGCAGGAACACGTGAATCGGCGTGTGGAACACGTGGCCGGGCTGCAGGATCAGCGGATTGCCCGGCGTCAGCGACATGATGCCGCCGTCCATCCATCGCTCGTTCGCCATGTAGCCCGAGCGATGCTGCATCTCGAACCCGCCCTGAGTGAGGAATTTCCGCGCCGCCGCGTCCACCTCGCCCGAGGTGCGCCCGGGTTTCATCGCGCGTCTAAGCCGCTCGAAGGCTTCCGATGTTGCGTCCATGGCTTCGCGCACCCGGTGCGGCGGTTCGCCAAGCCAGAACGTGCGGATCATGCAGCCGACGTAGTCCTTCACGAACACGCCGGGCTCGATCCAGGCGCCGTCTCCCGGCTCGATCTTCTTCGCCTTGCGCTCCGCCGGCGTGCGCAGCGCATGCATGTGCAGCATATGATTGCCGACCTGGCACACGGTGCCGCCCATCGCCGAGTAGAAGTATTCGTCCTGCAACTGCTCGGCGTGACCGGCTGCCAGGTGCGTCATCATTTCCCACTCGCTCCAGCCCGGCTGGATTGCTTCGATGGTACCGGCGAGCGCGCGCCGGTTGACGTCGTTCGCCAGGCGGATGCACTCCAGTTCGGCCGGCGAGCGCCGCACACGGATGCGCTCGGCGCGGAAATCCGCAAAGCGTGCGCGCGGCAGCAGTTCCTGGAAGCGCGCCAGGTCCTCCACCGCCGCCACGCGATAGTTGATGCCGATGTGCTTGTCGCCGAGATTCAGATCCTCCAGCGCACGGGCAGTGTAGAGCACCGGGTCGAATGGATTGATCGGCCCCTCGTCCGGATATTCGACCCATTGTTCGAGCACCGAGCAGCAGCGGTGGGTGAGCGCCTCCAGATGGCGCACGATGCCGACCGGCTCGCCGTCCCACACGATCATCCATTGCGGGCTCTCCGCGCAGTAGTAATCCACCCGCGTGCCGGTCAGCCAGGAGAAATCGCGCGGCAGCGTGATGATCGCCGCATCCACGCCGGCTTTCGCCATATCGTTGCGCACCCGTTGCAGCCGCGTGGCGTACTCCGCGCGCGGAAACGGCAGTTCATAGGTGACCGGCAGGTACTTTTCTTCTGCGCGATTGATGGCGAGTTTCATGGTTGCCTTTCTGCGGACGAGTTGGTCTCACATTGCCGATCATGACATGAGCCGCCATGCGTTGACGATATCCCGCGAGCAAAAGTTCGCGCACGGCGCGTCCATCGCGGTGCAACGTTTTCAGGACGAAACATCGCTGCCCGCGGGCGTGAAGAAAGGCGGCGTCGCCGCATGGCGACGCCCGCCCGGTTGCGGGCCCTGCCGGCGCCCGGCATGCTGCGGCAGACGCGGTTTCGGAGTATCTTCTGCACTTCCGGTGAAGCGCTGTGCGGTTGGAGGCGATATGCGATTGTTGGTAGGGGTGTGTCTGCTTGCAGCCGCGCTTTGCGTGCGCGCCGAAACCTGGATCGAAGTCGGCGCGGATCCCGAGGCGAAGTTCTATATCGACGTCGACTCGATCGAGGTCGAACCGGAAACCATCCGACTGCTCAAGCGCGGCGTCTATACCCATACGCTTACCGAGAACTTCGGCGGGTACCCCGCAGTGTTCAGGGAGACCGTGGGCATCGTCGAGCTGGACTGCCGCCGCCGCATCAACCGCGTGATCAAGATCGACATGATCGGCATCGACGGCGAGGTGGTATGGACCTCGGGTCTGATGCGGCGGCAGCTGTGGGAACGCGTGCGCACGAACACGCATGCCGAAACCACCCTGGACTACGTCTGCGCGCGCTACCGCACCTGAAGGCGGCCTTGCCCGCTGCGCGTCCGCATGCGCCCGGCGGGCCCCGCTGTCACCACGGTGCGCCACGTTCCCCTTCCCCCGATTTGACTGCCCGCAGGCCGGCAGCCGCGGCCGGCTGTAACCGGGCCGGGCCATGCTTGCCGGCACCGTCCGGACGCAGTTCCTGCTGGAGGTAAGTGTTGAAGCTGCAGCTCATTGTTTGTGCATTCGGATTGATCGCGGCCTCGGTGCAGGCGGCAACCGTCGAGTCGTTCTCGCCGCAGGGCGAGGTCAAGGGTGTGCGCCAGGCCGCCGCGCGTTTTTCCGCGCCGATGGTCGCGCTTGGCGATCCGCGCCTGCCGGCGCCGTTCGAGATCGACTGCACGGTTCCCGGCACTGCGCGCTGGGTCGATCCGCGCAACTGGGTGTACGACTTCGAGCGCGATCTGCCTGCCGGCGTGCGCTGCAGCTTCGTACTGCGCGAAGGCGTTACCGCGCTGGACGGCGCGCCGGTACGCGCGGAAACGCCATTCGCGTTCTCCACCGGCGGCCCGGCGATCCTCGAGACCGTGCCCTATGCGGGCACGCAGATCGACGAGGAGCAGGCGTTCATCCTCGGCCTGGACGCGCCGGCGACACCCGCGACCATCGCCGAGCACGCGTATTGCGACGCGCAAGGCGTCACCGAACGCATCCCGGTACGCGTGCTGCGGGGTGCGGACCGCAGGGCGGTGCTCGAGGCGCGCCGGGACTTCGTCGCGCGCTTTCTGCAGTCGCGCGCAGTCACCGGCAGGTTGTCGCAGCTGATCGCCGCCGAGCGCGGCGTGCCGCTGGTGGTGCTGCAGTGCCAGCGCAGGCTGCCGAACAACGCGCAGATGCGGCTGGTGTGGGGCAGGGGCATCGCGTCCGAGTCCGGTGTGCCGAGCGCGCAGGAGCAGATTGCCGCGTTCCGTGTGCGCGAAGTGTTCGAGGCGCGATTCTCCTGCGAGCGTGTGAACAAGGATGCGCACTGCCTGCCGGTGATGCCGATGCGGCTGGCGTTTACCGCGCCGGTGCCGCGCGCCAGCGCGCAGCAGATCGTGCTGCGCAGCGCCGCGGGCGGGGTGATACGGCCCGCGCTACCCGAGCCGGCGCAGGGCGGCGATTTTATCAACGAGGTCGGGTTCATCGGGCCGTTTGCGGAGAGCGCCCGCTTCACCCTCGAGCTGCCCGCCGAGCTGAAGGACGACGCCGGGCGTCCGCTGTCCAACCAGCGCCGCTTCCCGCTGCAGGTCCGCACCGACGAGCATCCGCCGCTCGCCAGGTTCGCCGCGCGCTTCGGCATCATCGAGCTGAAAGGCGACGGCATGCTGCCGGTGACGCTGCGCAATCTGGAGGCGCTGGTCGAGGCACGCAGCACCCGGATCGGCCGGCAGCCCGAGCCGCAGGAGGCGGAACAGGGCGAGCGCGCGGAGCGCGCGCTGGACTGGATGCGCCGGCAGCTGGAATCCTCGCGCGGCGAGGATGGCCGGCCGGTGCCCGGCGTGGTGTCGCGCGTCGCCGACGGCGACGTGGCGGCGATCATCCGCTGGATGCGGCGGCTGCGGGACGCGGAGACCGACCGCTGGCGTTTCGACGAGGCGAAGCAGCAAAACGTGCGCGAGTATCGCGCGGGCGAGCGTTCCATCTTCAACGACCAGGATCGCGCGCAACGCATGCTGGTTCCGAAACCGCAGGGCGCGCGCGCATTTGAGGTGGTCGGCATACCGTTGAGGCAGCCGGGTTTCTACGTGGTCGAACTCGCCAGCCCGCGGCTCGGCGCTTCATTGCTCGGGGAACGCAACCGGCCCTTCTACGTGCAGTCTTCCGCGCTGGTGACCAACCTCGCGGTGCATTTCAAATGGGGCCGCGAGAGTTCGCTGGTGTGGGTTACCGCGCTCGACACCGGGCAGCCGGTGGGCAAGGCGCAGATCGCGGTGCAGGATTGCGCCGGCCGGGTGCACTTTCGCGGCGAGACCGACGGCCTCGGACGCGCGCGCATCGGCGCGGTGCTGCCGGAGCGCGAACGCGTGCCGCCGTGCCTGGCGAACGGGGATCGCCAGCTGGTGGCTTCCGCGCGCGTCGGCGACGATCTCGGCCTGGTGTTCTCCGACTGGAACGAAGGCATCGCGGGCTGGCGCTTCAACCTGCGCGGGCCGAACCGGCTCGGACCCCACATTGCGACCACGGTGTTCGACCGCACGCTGTTACGCGCCGGCGAGACCGTCAGCATGAAGCACTTCTACCGCCAGCACGGTGTGGACGGGTTTGCCTATGTGCCGGTGGGCCAGCTGCCGCCAGTGGCGGTGGTCCGCCACCTCGGCAGCGACGACGCATACGAGATGCCGCTGCGCTGGGACGGCCGCAGTATTTCCGAATCCGCCTGGCAGATCCCCGCCGGGGCGAAGACCGGCACCTACCAGGTGACGATGACGGATTCGCTCGGCAGCCGGCCGGGGCAGACGCGCCAGACGCGTGTCACCGGCACGTTCCGGGTGGAGGATTTCCGCGTGCCGCTGATGAAGGCGGAGGTCGCCGGCCCGCAGGCGCCGCAGGTGCGCGCGGAAAGCGTGGCGCTGGATCTGCACCTGCGCTATCTGTCGGGCGGCGGGGCCGGCGGCGCCCCGGTGCGGGTGCGTGGCATGGTGCGGCCGAAGAGCGTGTCGTTTGCGGATTACCAGGGTTTTTCGTTCGCCAACGGCCGGGTCGAGGAGGGCATCGAGCGCGACGCGGCCCATCTCTGGCACTCGGAGGAATACGAGCTGGTCGACGAAGCCGGCGACGACGCCGCGCCGGTGCAGGTGCCGCGCGGCGGCGCGCGGCCGATACGCACGGTCTTGCTGGACCTCGACCAGGCCGGATCCGCGCGCGTGCCGGTAAGCGGGCTGCCGCTGTCCGATCTGCCGCAGGACCTGGTGGCGGAGATGGAATACAGCGACCCCAACGGCGAAATGCTCACCACCTCGACCCGCGTGGCGTTGTGGCCGTCCTCGCTGATCCTCGGCGTCAAGCCGGATGCATGGGCCGCCTCGCAGGACCAGCTCAGCCTGCAGGTGGTGGTGCTCGACCTCTCGGGCAAGCCGCTGAAGGACCGGCGGGTGAAAGTGGAGCTGTTCCAGCGCCAGCCGTTTGCGCACCGCAAGCGCCTGGTCGGCGGCTTCTACGGCTACGAGAGCGGGGCGGAGATCCGCAAGCTCCCGGCGGTGTGCGAAGGCGCATCCGACGCGCGCGGGCTGGTTCATTGCACGGTGAAACCGGAGGCCAGCGGTAACATCTTGATGCTGGCGCACGCGCTGGATGCCGAGGGCCGCGTGGCGTGGGCGCATGCGTCCGCCTGGGTCGCCGGCCAGGACGACTGGTGGTTCGACGCATCGGACGACGATCGCATCGACGTGATTCCCGAGCGCAAGCGCTACGAACTCGGGCAGACCGCGCAGATCCAGGTGCGCATGCCGTTCCGGCGCGCGACCGCGCTGGTGACGGTCGAGCGCGAAGGCGTGATCGACTCGTTCGTGTACCCGCTGTCGGGCACCGCGCCGGTGATCAGGCTGCCGATCAAGCCGACGTATGCGCCGAACGCGTTCGTGTCGGTGATGGTGGTACGCGGGCGGACCGACGACGTCAAACCGACCGCGATGATCGATCTCGGCAAGCCGGCATTCAAGATGGGCGTCACCGAGATCGAGGTCGGCTGGCGCGTGCACGAACTGAACGTGCAGCTCAGGCCGGAGCGCGAAACCTACAAGGTCAGGGACAAGGCACGGGTCGCGCTGCAGGTGACACAGCGCCAGGGCGGCAAGCCGGTGCGCGGCACCGAAGTCGCGGTGGCGGTAGTGGACGAAGGCCTGCTCGAACTATTGCCGAATGACTCCTGGCAGTTGCTGCCGACGATGATGCGCCTGCGCGGGATCGAGGTGGATACCGCCACCGCATCGATGCAGGTGGTCGGC
The DNA here is from genome assembly GCA_035512195.1 of Burkholderiales bacterium. GTDB lineage: Bacteria > Pseudomonadota > Gammaproteobacteria > Burkholderiales > Eutrophovitaceae > DATKEK01. The sequence continues at coordinate 5,421 of DATKEK010000331.1, read as the reverse complement.
AAGCGCCACTACGGCCGCAAGGCGCTGCCGCAGGGCGGCGGCGGCGGGCGCGAGACCACGCGCGAGCTGTTCGACACCCTGCTGTACTGGAAGGGCCGGGTGCAACTCGACGCCCGCGGCGCGGGCACCATCGAGTTCCCGCTGAACGATTCGCTCACTTCGTTCCGTGTGGTCGCGATAGCCGATGCCGGCACCGGGTTGTTTGGCACCGGCCAGGCGACGATACGTACCACGCAGGACCTGCAGTTGATGTCCGGCCTGCCGCAACTGATACGCGAAGGTGACCGCTTCGAGGCGCGCTTCACCGTGCGCAATGCCTCGCAGCGCGAGATGCAGGTCGAGATCGGCGGCAAGGCCGGGGCCGCCGCGCTGCCGGTGTCGCGGATCGCGCTTGGCGCCGGTCAGGCCAGCGAGATTGCCTGGCAACTGACCGCGCCTGCGGGCCGCGGTCAGCTCGCCTGGGAAGTCACCGCCTCGGAGGCGACCGCGGGCGGGCTGGTGCTCGGCGACCGGTTGCGGGTCTCGCAGAGCGTGACCGAGTCGGTGCCGGTGCGCACGCTGCAGTCGACCATTGCGCAACTCGAAGTTCCGCTCGCCTTGCCGGTGTCGCCGCCCGAGGGCGCGCTGGCCGGCCGCGGCAGCATCCGCGTGTCGGTCAAGCCACGGCTCGGCGAGGAGCTTGCCGGTGTGCGCGAGTACATGCGGCGCTACGACTACACCTGCCTCGAACAGCGCGCATCGAGGGCGGTCTCTCTGCAGGAGGAGTCCGCCTGGCAGCGCGTAATGGATGACCTGCCTTCGTATCTGGACCGCGACGGCCTGGTGAAGTACTTCCCCTCGGAGCGGCGCGGCAGCGACACGCTGACTGCGTACCTGTTGTCGATCGCGCAGGCGGCGGATCTGCCGCTGCGCGCCGAGGCGCAGTCGCGCATGCTCGCCGGCCTGCGCGCCTTCGTCGAGGGCAGGGTGCTGCGCGATTCGCCGTTGCCGAACGCGGATCTCTCGGTGCGCAAGATCGCCGCGCTGGCGGCGCTGTCGCAGTATGTGCCGGTGGAACCGGCAATGCTGTCATCAATCGCGATCGAGCCGAATCTGTGGCCGACGTCGGCAGTGATCGACTGGCACGGTTTGCTGAAACGCGTGGAAATGCCGGAGCGCGAGCGCCAACTGGCGCAGGCCGAGCAGCTCCTGCGTGCGCGGCTGAATTTCCAGGGCACCGTAATGGGCTTCTCCACCGAGCGCACCGATTATCTCTGGTGGCTGATGGTGTCCGGCGACGTGAATGCCAACCGCCTGCTGCTTGCGTTCATGGAAGACGAGAAATGGCGTGCGGACATTCCGCGGCTGGTGCGCGGCGCACTGGCGCGGCAGCAGGCGGGGCGGTGGAACACCACGGTGGCGAATGCCTGGGGCACGGTGGCGATGCGCAAGTTCTCCGATCTTTTCGAAAGCGAACCGGTAGCCGGGCAGACCGCCGCCACGCTCGGCTATGAACGGACGCTGATGGAATGGACGCAGAACCCGCGCGGCGCGGATCTCGATCTGCCCTGGCCGCTGACCACCAGCGAACTGGAGCTTTCCCACAGCGGCCCGGGCAGGCCGTGGGTGACGGTCAGTTCGCGAGCGGCGGTGCCGCTGAGCGAACCGCTGAACGCCGGGTTCCGGGTGTCGAAGAGCGTGCTGCCGGTGGAAGTGCGCGAATCCGGTCAGCTGCATCGCGGCGACACGGTGCGCGTGCGGCTGGAGATCGAAGCCCAGGCCGACATGAGCTGGGTGGTGCTGGCCGATCCGGTACCTGCCGGCGCTACCATCCTCGGGCGCGGACTCGGCGGCGAGTCGCAGATCCTCGCTGCCGGCGAGCAGGGCCGCGCGTACGTGTGGCCGACGTTCGAGGAACGCACGTTCGAGGCGTTCCGTGCGTATTACCGCTTCGTGCCGAAGGGCTCGTGGACCGTCGAGTACACCATGAGGCTTAACAATGCCGGGCGTTTCCAGCTGCCGCCCACGCGTGTCGAGGCGATGTATGCCCCGGAGATGTTCGGCGAACTGCCGAACGCCACATTCGGAGTACTGCGTTGAGACGCCTGCTGCCGATCGGTTTCGCTGCGCTGTTCGCGGCTGCGCCGGCGTCGGCGGAAGTGCCGCCGCTCGACGACGTGCGGCAGAATTTCGAGGTGACGGAAGGCATCCTGCTGGATCGCAGCGGGCAGCCGCTGCACGAGCTGCGCGTGATCGACCGCGGCCGGCGGCTGGAGTGGGTGGCGCTGCACGAGGTCTCGCCCGCGGCGCTGGACGCAATCGTGCGCGCCGAGGACAAGCGCTTCTTCCGGCATGGCGGCGTCGACTGGCTGGCGCTGTCGGAAGCCGCGCTCGACACCTTCCTGCGCTCGCGTCCGCGCGGCGCCTCCACCATCTCGATGCAGGTTGCGGCACAGGTGGATGAATCCCTGATGCCGCGCGGCGGCCAGCGCAGCATCGGGCAGAAGTGGGACCAGATCAAGGCGGCGCAGGCGCTGGAGACGGCCTGGAGCAAGAAGCAGATCCTCGAGGCGTATCTGAACCTGTCGACATTCCGCGGCGAACTGCAGGGCGTTTCATCGGCGGCGCGCGGCCTGTTCGGCAAGCACCCCTCGGGGCTGACGGAAGCCGAGTCGCTGCTGCTCGCCTCCCTGCTGCGCGGCCCGAATGCGCGGCCCGAAGCCGCCGCCAGGCGCGCCTGCGGGCTCGCGGCGGCGATGGCGTCCGCGGTGCCTTGCACGCGGCTGACCGCGCTAGCCAACGAGACGCTCGGTCGCCCGCCGCGCATCCTTGCGCAGGCAGACTTCGCGCCGCATGTCGCACGCATGCTGCTGTCGCCGGAACGACTGCGCGTGCAATCCACGCTCGATGGCTCGATCCAGCGTTTCGCACTCGACACGCTGCAGCGCCAGCTCGCCGATCTCGCCGAGCGCTCGGTCGCCGACGGTGCGGTGCTGGTGGCGGACAACCGCAGCGGCGAAATCCTTGCTTACGTCGGCAATGCCGGCAATACCGCGAGCGCGTTCTACGTGGATGGCGTGCGTGCTGCGCGCCAGGCGGGCTCCACGCTGAAGCCGTTCCTGTACGGCATGGCGCTGGAACAGAAACTGATTACTGCGGCGTCTCTGGTGGAGGATTCGCCGGTCAACCTGATCACCCCGACCGGGATGTATGTCCCGCAGAACTACGACCGCGACTTCAAGGGCTTCGTCAGCGTGCGCACGGCGCTGTCGTCTTCGCTCAACGTGCCGGCGGTGCGCGCGCTGATGCTGGTCGGCGCCGATCCCTTCGTCACCCGGCTGCGCGCATTCGGCTTCGACCAGGTTACCGAGGACGGCGATTTCTACGGCTTCTCGCTCGCGCTCGGTTCCGCCGAGGTCACGCTATGGCAGCAGGTGAACGCCTACCGGGCCATCGCCAACGGCGGGCGCTGGTCGCCGTTGACGATGGAGACAACGCGCAATCGCAGCCGACGCGTGATGGACGGGCAGGCCGCATTCGTCGTCGCCGATATCCTCGCCGACCGCGGCGCGCGCAGCGCCACCTTCGGGCTGGACAATCCGCTGTCCTCGCGCCACTGGGCCGCGGTGAAGACCGGTACCAGCAAGGACATGCGCGACAACTGGTGCATCGGCTTTACCGACCGCTACACCATTGGAGTATGGGTCGGCAATTTCGACGGCAGCCCGATGCACGATGTATCGGGCGTGACCGGCGCGGCGCCGGTCTGGCTGGAGATGGTCAACTTCCTGCATCGCGACCGGCCGTCGTCGGCGCCGCCGGCGCCGCCCGAGATTGTCAGCGCGGAGGTGAGCTTCGGGCGAGACATCGAGCCCACGCGCCTGGAGCACTTCATCGCCGGCACCGAGCTCGCGCGGGTCGAGGCGAAATCCCCGGCGCTCACGCGGATCGGCATCGCGTATCCCGGCAACGGCACCATCATCGCGCTCGACCCGGACATCCCGGAATCCGTACAGCGCGTGCGTTTCCTGATGCGCCCCGAGACGCAAGGCTACCGCTGGAAACTGAATGGCGATCTGCTCACGAGCGACGCGGAAGCCACCTTCTGGCCGCCGCAATCGGGTGTGCATCGGCTGGCGCTGGTGAATGCCGACGGCGAGGAAGTCGATACCGTGCGCTTCGAAGTGCGCGGCTACCGCGCGCATGTCATTTCCGCGCATGAAGTACGCTAGCGTGCGTTGAACAACCCGGTATACGAACCACCAAGGCACCAAGGCACCAAGAAGCACAGATCCATTTCTGTTCGCTTGGTGTCTTGGTGCCTTGGTGGTGAGAAGGTACTTTCTCAAGGAAGGGGGAGGAGAGGATGAAAAGACCTGGGTTTGCGTGGACAGTCGCGGTGTCGCTGCTGGTGTGGACGTTCGCCGCGGGCGGGGCGGCGGCGGAGCCGCGGCTGAACCGCATGATTGAGTTGTGGGAGCAGGGCAAGCCGGCATTCGGTGCCTTTGCGCGGTTTCGCGACATGGACGCGGCGATCTATTACGCGGGCTCTGACCTGGATTTCGTGATCTTCGACCTCGAACACGGCGCGACGGATTTCACCCAGTTCAAGGTGTTCCTGCAGTTCATGGTGGACAAGGCGCAGATCGTGAAGAAGGGCAATCTGCAGCCGAACGTGGTGCCGCTGGCGCGTATTCCGTCGAACGGATCCGAGCGCAACCAGTGGGCGATCAAGCAGGTACTGGATGCCGGCGCCTACGGATTGATGGCGCCGCATATCGCCGACGCCGACGAAGCGCGGTTCCTGGTGGCGTCATCGCGCTATACGCAGAAAGTCGGCGCAGCGGATCGCGAACCCGCCGGCGAGCGCGGGGTGTCGCCGGCAAACGCCGCGCGTTACTGGGGTATTCCGGTAGCGGAGTATTTCGACCGCGCGGATGCGTGGCCGCTGGACCCGCGCGGCGAAATCGCGGTGATCGCAATGATCGAAAGCGGCGAGGGCGTGCGCAACGTGCGCACCATACTATCGCAGGTGAAAGGCATCGCGGCTCTGTTCATCGGTCCGCACGACCTGTCGACTTCGCTCGGCTATTCGGGTCAGCCGGAGCATCCCGAGACCGAGCGCGCGATCCAGTCGGTGCTCGCTGCAGCGAAGGAGGCCGGCGTGCCCTGCGGGATCCTGGTGAACAAGGGAAACATCGAGAAACGCGTGCGCGAAGGTTTCAAGTACCTCGTCCTCTCCGGGGCGCCCGGAGAGATTCGAACTCCCGACCCCCTGGTTCGTAGTTCGGTCTTGCTAGGCCAACTGCCTATTTTATTTAATCAATCGGTGCCGGGCGTCCGTTGCGATTTGCAGTACCGTGCAGAACTGCGCAGCACTGAATCCGGCAAAAATCCGGCAGTGCGTATTGAAACGGAGATTTTCGAATGCCAGTCGCAAAA
>DATKEK010000330.1:0-5706 GCA_035512195.1 Burkholderiales bacterium | reverse complement strand
ACATGTTCACGATGATGAACTTCGCGCGGCTGGAAGTCGGCATCGAGGGCGTGGCGATCGCCGAGCGCGCCTACCAGCATGCTCTGGACTACGCGCGGCAGCGCGTGCAGGGGCGCGAAGCGGGCGTGAAGAGCGGCGATCGCGTCACCATCATCCATCACCCGGACGTGCGCCGCATGCTGATGAGCATGAAAGCGCAAACCGAAGCGATGCGCGCGCTCGCCACGCTGACCTCGGCGCACCTGGACAAGGCGCTGCTGCACCCGGACAAGGCGGAACGCGCGAAACACCAGGCGATGTTCGACCTGCTGACGCCGGTGGTCAAAGGCTGGTGCACGGAACAGAGCATCGAGATTGCCTCCACCGGCGTGCAGGTGCACGGCGGCATGGGCTTCGTCGAGGAGACCGGCGCGGCGCAATACCTGCGCGACGCGCGGATCACTACTATTTATGAAGGCACCACCGCGATCCAGGCAAATGACCTGATCGGGCGCAAGATCGCGTTCGAGAAGGGCGCCACGGTGCGGGCGCTGATCGAGGACATGCGCGCACTGGACCGCGATCTTGCCGGGTCGGCGGGACATCCGGCGATCGGCGTGATCCGGCGTGCCCTCGGCGATGGGCTGGAGACGCTGGCGGAATCCGTGGACTGGCTGCTCGAAACCTATCCGCATAACGTCAAGGCGGCGTCCGCGGGCTCGGTGCCGTTCCTGAAACTGTTCGGCACGGTCGCGGGCGGCTGGCTGATGGCGCGTGCCGCGCTGATCGCCAAGTCGCGGCTGGACGAGAACGCCGAGGACTACGACTTCTACCGGGCCAAGCTTGGCACAGCACGGTTCTATGCTGAACACATCCTCCCGCTCGCGCAGTCCTATAAACGTGAAGTGGTGCACGGCGCCACCAGTACCCTGGCGCTGGACGAAACGCAGTTCTGACCGGCCTCGCGGCCGGCATCGATCGCACAACGGGCGCTTCGGCGCCCGTTGTGCATTTCTGCTGTTGACAGCCGGACCTCGCCCACAGCATGATTCAAACGTTCGTTTGAATTTTGTGTTCGAAACCAAATTACTTACAGCGGGGTCTTCTGGTTTATGTCGCTACGATCCTCCGCCAGCCTGCCCGATACCCGTGACCGTATTCTCGCGGCCGCCGAGACCCTGTTCATGGAGCGTGGCTACGCGGCCACATCGCTGCGCATGATCACCGCGAAGGCGCGGGTGAACCTGGCGGCGGTGAATTATCACTTTGGTTCCAAGGAGTCGCTGATTCGCGAAGTGTTCGAACGGCGGCTCGGTCCGCTGAATGCAGCGCGGCTCGCTTACCTGGACCGGCTGGAGGACAAGGCGCAGGGCCGCGCGCTGCCGGTCGAGCGGATCGTCGAGGCGATCGTGGTTCCGGCCCTGCAGGTGAGCCGCGATCCGCTCGGTGGCGGTGCGGTCTTCCTGCGCCTGCTGGGGCGCGCGATCTCCGAACCGGCCAGTTATGTGCGCGAGACGCTACCGGCGCATTACCGGGAAGTGATCATCCGGTTCAAGGACGCGTTCTCCCGCGCGCTGCCGCACGTCCCGGAGCAGGACCTCGCCTGGCGCATGCATTTCATGTTTGGCGCCATGTCCTACACCATGGCGGGAAACGACGCGCTGCAGCTGATCGGCAGCTGCCAGCTGGACGGCGTGGACGACGCGGAGTCGATCATTCGCCGGCTGGTACCTTTTCTGGCGGCCGGCCTCAAGGCCCCGCTTGCCGACTCGCAGGCCCGGCGCGGCAGCATCGCCGCACGCAAATCCATCAACGCGGTGGGCAGCCGCAAGGCCGCCTGAGCCGCGAACGCAAAGGAGAGTATCGATGAACGCCCTGTTATGGTTGCTGGCCGCGATTGCCGTGATTTGGGGGCTGGCCTACTGGCGTGCGATGTCCACGGCATGGGTGGTCGGGGGCGTCGGCTATCTCAGCGCGCTTACGATCTGGTCCGGTGCCGGCGCCGGCACGCTGACTTTCGTCTGGACCGCTGCACTGGTGGTCGGCGCGATCCTGTTCGTGCCGGGGTTGCGCCGCGGCCTGATCAGCGATCCGCTGCTCGGCTGGTTTCGCAAGGCGCTGCCGCAGGTTTCGCAGACCGAGCAGGAAGCGCTGGATGCGGGCACGGTGTGGTGGGACGGCGAACTGTTCAGCGGCAACCCCAAGTGGCAGAAACTGCTGGCGATTCCGAAGCCGACCGTGACCGCAGAGGAACAGGCGTTCATCGACGGGCCGGTGCAGGAGCTCTGCCGCATGTGCGACGACTGGCAGATCTCCCATGAACTGAACGACCTTCCGCCGGAAGTCTGGCAGTTCATCCAGGACAAGGGCTTCCTCGGCATGATCATTCCGCGCGAGTACGGCGGACTTGGTTTTTCCGCCTTCGCGCACTCGCAGGTGGTGCAGAAGCTGGCCACGCGAAATGCGACCGCCTGCGTTTCGGTGATGGTGCCGAACTCTCTCGGGCCGGCGGAACTGCTGCTGCATTACGGCACCGAGGAGCAGAAGAACTACTATCTGCCGCGACTGGCGAAGGGCCAGGAAATGCCCTGCTTCGCGTTGACCAGCCCGGAAGCCGGGTCCGACGCCGGCTCCATTCCGGACTTCGGCATCGTGTGCAAGGGCGTGCACGAAGGCAAGGAAGTGCTCGGCATTCGGCTGACGTGGGAGAAGCGCTACATCACGCTAGGCCCGGTGGCGACGCTGCTCGGACTGGCGTTCAAGCTGCACGATCCCGATGGCCTGATCGGCAGCGAGCGGGACATTGGCATCACGCTTGCGCTGATTCCGACCAGGCATCCCGGCGTCAACATCGGCCGCCGACACTTCCCGCTGAACGCATCGTTCCAGAACGGCCCGAACTGGGGCGAGGACGTGTTCGTCCCGATGGAGTGGGTGATCGGCGGGCAGGCTTTCGTGGGACAAGGCTGGCGCATGCTGATGGAGTCGCTGGCGGCGGGGCGCTCGATCTCGCTGCCGTCATCCAGCGTCGGCGCGGCGAAGATCGCCACCCGCGCGACCGGCGCATACGCGCGCGTGCGCAGCCAGTTCAAGCTGCCGATCGGCAAGTTCGAAGGCGTCGAGGAAGCGATGGCGCGCATCGGCGGCAACACCTATCTGCTGGAAGCGGCGCGCACCATGACCGCGGGCGCGGTCGACCTCGGAGAGAAGCCGTCGGTGATCTCGGCGATCGTGAAGTATCACTGCACCGAACGCGCCCGCCAGGTCATCAACGACGCCATGGACGTTCACGGCGGCAAGGGCATCTGCCTCGGACCGAACAATTATCTCGGCCGCGCGTACCAGCAGATCCCGATCGGCATCACCGTAGAGGGCGCCAACATCCTGACCCGCAGCATGATGATCTTTGGCCAGGGTGCCATCCGCTGCCATCCGTTCGTGCTGGACGAGATCGCGGCGACGCGCGAAACCGATCGCGCAAAGGCGTCCGACGACTTCGACCGGGCGTTCTGGGGGCACGTGCGTTTCGTCCTCGGCAATGCGGCCAGGGCGCTCTGGCTCGGGCTGACCGGCGCGCGCTTCGTGCGGGTGCCGGGCGCGCCGGAACTGAAGCGCACCTACCAGCAACTCACGCGGCTTTCCGCGGGGTTCGCGTTTGCCGCCGACCTGACCATGCTGTTCCTTGGCGGCAGCCTGAAGCGCCGGGAGAAGCTGTCGGGCCGCCTCGGCGACATTCTCAGCCAGATGTATCTGGTCTCGGCCGTGCTGAAGCGCTACGAGGACGACGGCCGCCAGCGCGCCGACCTGCCGCTGGCGCAATGGGCGGCGCAGGATGCGCTACTGCGCATCGAGGACGCGTTTCATGGAGTGTTCGCAAATTTTCCGAACCGGCTCGCGGCGTGGAAGATGCGCTTCATGATCTTCCCGTGGGGCCGCGTATTCCGGGCGCCCGGCGACCAGCTTGGACACCGCATCGCGCAGATCATGATGGAACCGTCACAGGTGCGCGACCGGCTGACCAACAACACGTTTATCTGGAAAAGCGAGGACGATCCGATCGACAATCTCGAACTCGCGCTGGAGGCCGCACCGGCAGGCGACGCGGTGGAGGCGAAGTTGCGCGCGGCGGCCCGGGCCGGCGTGGTAGAGGGATTCACCGACGAAGTGCGCCTCGCGGCCGCGGTGGACAAGGGCATCCTGTCGAAAGAAGAGGCCGGCGTACTCAGGCGATTCTGGAAGCTGCGTCACGCCTGCATCATGGTCGACGACTTCCCGCAGGATATCGGGCGCAACGTGGCGCCGACGCGCGAACCGGCGACGGTGACCGCACTGGATGGCACGTACTCGAGGTAGAGGCGTGTCCGGCAACCTGAACGTTTCGCGGGATGGAGCGCTTGCGGTCATGACGCTCAACCGCCCGCAGGCATTGAACGCGATCGACGGCGAAATGATGGCGGCGCTGAAAGACGAGACCGAAGCGCTTGCGCGCGATGGCGGCGTCAGGGCGGTGATGCTGCGCGGGGAAGGGCCGGCATTCTGCGCGGGCGGCGACGTGCCGCTGTTTCACCGGCACCTGGACGAACTGCCCGAGTTGATCGTGCGCTGGGGCCGCGAACTGCACTTCGCCATTCTCGCGCTGCGGCGCATGGACAAGCCGGTGCTGGCCGCAGTCCATGGCGCCGTCGCCGGCGCGGGAATGAGCCTGATGTGCGCCGCGGATCTCGCGATTGCCGCGGACGATGCCCGCTTTACGCTCGCTTACGCCAATATCGGCGCGAGTCCGGACGGTGGCAGCACGCATTTCCTGTCGCGGCTGGTCGGTCAGCGCAAGGCGCTGGAACTGGCGATGCTGCCGGACCGTTTCGATGCGCAGACCGCGAAGTCCATCGGTTTGGTGAACTGGGTGGTGCCGGCGGCCGAATTCGGGCAGCGCGCGAACGAGATCGCGCAGCGCCTCGCGGCCGGGCCGACACGGGCGTACGCGGAGGCCAAATGCCTGCTGAACGCATCGCCCGGCAACTCCATCGAAACGCAGATGGAACTGGAACTGGAAGCGTTCTCGCGTTGTGCGCGCACCGCCGATCTGCGGGAGGGCATCTCCGCATTCGTGGAGAAGCGCAAACCGGCGTTCAAAGGCGTCTGACGTTACGGCATTTGGCTAGCATGAGCTTTGAAGCAAGCGCAGCAAACGCGTTGACACGAAAGGCCACGAAGGAAGAGCGACGGCTCACGAAGGACTGCACAACCCGGTTCTCCCCCCTTTGACTCTGTGGTAGGGCATTCTTGACATTTGAAGCTGAGGAGCGTCTTTGAGCAAGCTGAAGAACAAGACGGTATTCATTACGGGTGCATCGCGCGGGATCGGACGCGAGATCGCGGTGCGATTCGCGAAGGATGGCGCCAACATCGTGGTGACCGCCAAGACCGCGGAGCCGCACCCGAAGCTGAAGGGCACAATCCATGATGCCGCGGAAGAGGTCGAATCGGCCGGCGGACGCGCGCTGGCGATCCAGCTCGACATCCGCGACGAATCGGCGGTGCAGGCTGCGGTGACGCAGGCGGCGGAGACGTTCGGCGGCATCGACATCCTGGTGAACAACGCCAGCGCCATCAGCCTGACCGGCACCCTGGCCACGCCGGCGAAACGCTTCGACCTGATGTATTCGATCAATGCCCGCGGCACCTACGTCTGCTCGCAGGCCTGCATTCCGCACCTGGCAAAAGCGC
>DATKEK010000329.1:0-3929 GCA_035512195.1 Burkholderiales bacterium | reverse complement strand
GGATCGCCTTTCTTCTGCGGAATCTCGACCGGCACCAGTTCGCCGTCGAAGAAACCACGCTTGAAGGCGGCGGCATAGCGCTGCTGGCTGCGCAGCCCGTATGCATCCTGGTCCGTGCGCGTAACGCCGAACTCCGCGGCGACGTTCTCCGCGGTTTCCGGCATGGAATCGATGCCGTATTGCGCTTTCATCAACGGGTTGACGAAACGCCAGCCGATGGTGGTGTCCTCGATCTTCACGCTGCGGGGAAACGCGGCTTCGGCCTTTGCCATCACCAGCGGCGCGCGCGTCATGCTTTCCACTCCGCCGGCGATTGCGAGCTGCGTTTCGCCGGCCTTGATGGCACGGGCTGCCGTGCCGACTGCGTCCAGGCTGGAGCCGCAGAGCCGGTTTATCGTGGCCCCCGGCGTGCCGGTCGGCAGGCCGGCAAGCAGCGCGGCCATGCGCGCCACGTTGCGATTGTCTTCGCCGGCCTGGTTGGCACAGCCGTAGAGCACGTCGTCCAGCGCTTCCCAGTCCACCTTCGGATTGCGCGCCATCAGCGCCCTGATCGGCGCCGCCGCAAGGTCGTCGGGTCGCACTGCGGCAAGTGCGCCGCCGTAGCGCCCGATAGGCGTACGGATTCCGTCACAGATAAAGGCGTGGGTCACGCTCGTCTCCCGTTGGTGTCGGCGGATTCCGGCGGCAATGCGCCGTGCAGAAAGATCTCGGTCACGACATCCGCCATGTCGCGGTAGGCCAGGGCGCCGTCGGCGCGCAGCCAGGTGAACGTCCAGTTGATCATGCCGAAAAGTATCATGGCCAGCGGCACCCGCAATGCTTTCTTTCTGAAGCGCGGCTTGAGTGACGCGATTGCCGCGGCAAAGGCGTCCACCACCTGACGCTCCTTGCCGACGATGGCGCGGCGTTCCTTTTCCCCGAGGAACTTGACGTCCTGCACCAGCACCATGTGCTGCGCCTGCGCGTGTTCGTACTCCTGCATGAATCGGCCCACCAGCGCGCGGAACTGTTCCTCCGGCGGCAGTTTTCTCGCGCGCACTTCCGCCACGATGCGGATCAAGCCGTCGATGTAGCTGTTCGCGATATCGAACAGCATATGCTCCTTGTCCCGGTAGTAATGATAGAGCAGCGGCTTGGAAATGCCGCAGGCCTCGGCCAGCTCCGACATCGAAGCGCTGGCGAACCCGCGCTGCGCGAACAGTTGCGCGGCTGTGTGCAGGATGCTCGCGCGCTGCAGCTCGAACGTCGGTGCCTTACCTCTAGGCATCTGTTCTGCGTCTCATCGGTCGTCGTAGCTGATGGTGACGCGCTCGGTCAGGGGATGCGCCTGGCAGGTCAGCACGAAACCGGCGTCGAGGTCGCGCTGTTCCAGGCTGTAGTTCTTGTCCATGCGCACCTCGCCCGCCAGCACCTTGCCGCGGCAGGTGCAGCACATGCCGCCCTTGCAGGAGTAGGGCAACTCGATGCCGGCGGCGAGCGCCGCGTCCAGAATCGAGGGGGTCTCGCGGCGAAAGGCGATTTCGCGTTTGACGCCGTCGAGGATCACCGTGACCAGCGCATGCGGTGCGTCTCCGGGTTCGGCATGATGCTGCGGCGCGCTGTCCGGCACGCCGAAGCGCTCGACGTGGATATGCCCGCGCGGCAGTCCCGCGTCGACGAGCGCCGACTCCACGCTGTCGATCATTCCGCCGGGGCCGCAGATGAATGCCTGGTCGATGTCGGTTACAGGAAGCAGGGTGTCGGTCAGTACCCTGACCTTGTCCGCGTCCAGCCGGCCGTTGAACAGTTCGATATCCTGCTGCTCGCGGCTGAACAGGTTGTACAGCGTGAATCGCGACAGATAGCGATTCTTCAGGTCTTCCAGTTCCTCATGGAACAGCGTGCTGGCCTGGTTGCGGTTGCCGTAGAGCAGAGTGAAGCGGCTGCGCGGTTCGCGCACGAGCGTGGTGCGGATCAGGGAAAGCACCGGCGTGATTCCGCTGCCGGAGGCGAAGGCGACATAGTGCCAGGATTGCGCCGGGTCGAGCGGGGTGAAAAAACGCCCGTCCGGCGTCAGCACTTCGATTTCGTCGCCGGACCTCAGCTGCGAATTGGCCCAGCCGGAGAACAGCCCGCCCGGCACGTTCCTCACCGCCACGCGCAGTTCGCCGTCATCCACGCCGGCGCAGATCGAATACGAACGGCGGATTTCCCGGCCGTCCAGGTGTGTCTTCAGGGTCAGGTGCTGCCCCTGAGTAAAGCCATAGTCGCCGGCGAGCGCCGGCGGCACATCGAATCGCAGGCTGACCGCGTCCGCGGTTTCGCGCCTGACTTCGGCGATACGCAACTTGTGGAACCGCGGTGTCATTGAAAACGTAAAGTTGGACCACCAAGGCACCAAGGCACCAAGAAACCAAATCTCTGCAGCCGGCCGGCGCGCCGGGTCATACTTCTCGCCCTTGTTTCAGACTTTGTGACCTGGTGGTGAAAGATATTCATATCGGCTTGAAGTACTCGAACGGCTCACGGCAGGCGGGGCAGCGGTACAACGCCTTGCAGGCGGTCGAGCCGAATTCGGACAGGCGTTCCGTGTGCTTTTCTCCGCAGCGCGGGCAGGCCGGCGCGGGCGGTTGAAATCGCAGCACGTGCATGTCGCCCGTCGGAGCGGGCGGCACGATACCGTAGCGACGCAGTTTCTCGGCGCCTTCGGGTTGGATCCAGTCGGTCGTCCACGCGGGCGAGAGCCGGGTCTCGAGCCGCACCGACTGCGCGCCGGCTTCGGCCAGCGCGGTGCGGATCGAGTGCTCGATCACCTCGGTGGCGGGGCAGCCGGAGTATGTCGGCGTCAGAATCACGGTGATCGCATCGTTCGAGACGCGCACTTCACGCACGATGCCGAGCTCGGTAACCGAGATCACCGGGATTTCCGGATCCGGCACCTGCGCGAGGACTTCCCAGGCCTTTGCTTCGGTCAGCATGCTCACCATTGCGCACCGGGATAGGCGCGCTGCATGTATTGCATCTCGGCGAGCAGGTATCCCATGTGTTCGCTGTGCCGCCCGAATCGGCCGCTCGACCGGAACGCACTGCGTTCCGGTATGGGCAGGGTGGCTTCGCGCAGGACCGGCAGCACGGCCGCCTGCCATCGAGGCTCGAGCACCGACCACGCCACCGTGACGCCGGCGGCCGCGACCGCTTCGTCCGTCGGGTCCGCCGAGAAAAACTCCGCGGTGTACGGCCACAACGCGTCGAGCGCAGCCTGCGCACGGGCGTGCGATTCTTCGGTGCCGTCGCCGAGCCGGACCAGCCAGTCGGTCGAATGACGCAGGTGATATCGCGATTCCTTCAGGCTCTTCTCGGCAATCGCCGCAAGTGAGTCGTCCTTCGACGCCTGCATTGCCTGCCACAGTTCGTTCTGGAACGCGGCGAACAGAAACAGGCGCAGGATGGTCTGCGCGAAATCGCCGTTCGGCAATTCGACCAGCGTGACATTCCGGTACTCGCCCTCGTCGCGCAGGAACGCCAGTTGGTCCTCGTCGCGGCCCTTGTTCTCGAGCCGGCCCGCGTGCGTCAGCAGCAGCCGCGCCTGCCCCGTCAGGTCGAGGGCGATATTGGCCAGCGCGAGGTCTTCCTCCAGCGCCGGCGCATGGCCGCACCACTCTGACAGACGTTGACCATGGATCAGCGCGTTATCCCCGATGCGCAGCACGTACTCGAAATGCTCTTGCATGCATCCTTGCTCCTACATGTTGTCCACTTCTTCCGGCAGCCGGTAGAAGGTCGGATGCCGGTAAATCTTGTCCTCTGCCGGATCGAACAATTCCGGCTTCGCGTCCGGGTCGGAAGCGACAATCTGGTCGGCCCGCACCGCCCAGATGCTCACGCCCTCCTGCCGCCGCGTGAACACGTCGCGCGCCGCCTGCAATGCACCTTTCGCATCGGGTGCGTGC
>DATKEK010000328.1:0-2619 GCA_035512195.1 Burkholderiales bacterium | reverse complement strand
GAGAATCTGCCGCGCCAGCTGGCGGCGCGGGCGCGCCCGTACATCAGCGCGCTGCAGCGCGATCTGGGCGGACTCGCAGCCGGCAGTCACATCGTACAGCCCACGCACACGGTGAAGGCCGGCGAGGTGCTCGAACTCGATCTCGGCGGGCGGGTGGTGTCCGTCAGGGCCTGGCGTCCGGCACATACCGACAACGATCTGACCGTATACGATCGCAATACCGGAACGTTGTGGCTCGGCGACCTGTTGTTCGTCGAACATACGCCGGTGCTGGATTCCAACATCACCGGCTTCCTGTCGGTGATGGAGGAACTGCGTGGCATGCAAGTGAGGCGGTTTGTGCCGGGGCACGGGCACACCGATGCGGCGTGGCCGGTCGCGCTCGACCCGCAACAACGCTATTTCGAAGTCATTCTGCGCGAGACGCGGGACGCGATCTGCAACCGGGTTTCACTGATGGACGCCGTGAACCAGGTCGGGCATTCCGAGCAGGGAAACTGGCTTCACTTCGAAACTTACCATCGCCGCAACGTAACCACCGCATACACGGAGCTCGAGTGGGAGTAGTGCGTTATACTCGCGCGCGACGATGCGCGTCACACGTATCGAGGGAGAGATCTGGATGAGGACGTGGTTCACTGGTATTGCCGCGATTGCATTGCTTGCCGCCGCGCCGGCGATCGCCGGCTACACCGAGCCCGATCCCGCCGAGAGTCCGCACTGGCCGCCGATCCAGCAGCTGCTTTTCGGCGATCGCGCGATCAATGCCGACGACCGCGAGGTGATCCGCGTATACCTCAACCTGCGCGCGGACGATGCTTCCACCGTCCCGGTCATGGTGAATGGGCTGATCGACCAGACCGCGGAGGAATACATCAAGCGCGTCTATCTCGTGGTCGAGCGCAATCCCACGCAGACAGCCGGGGTGTTCGACTTCACTCCGGACAGCGGCCGGGTGAAGGTCGAGACCCGACTGCGTTTCGAGGATTTCAGTTTCGTGCGGGCGGTCGCCGAGATGAATGACGGCAGACTGTACATGTCGCAACGCTATGTGAGGGCGTCCGGCGGCTGTTCCGCGCCGAACTTCAAGAACCTGATCCCGCAGGAAATGATGGGCAAGATGCGGTTTCGCATCGACGACAGCATCCAGTACAACAAACCCGCGCTGGTGCAGGTGCAGATCCGTCACCCGAACGAGTCCGCGATGGCTGTGGACATGGAGGCGGGCAAGGTGCCGCAGTTCGTGCGCAGCGTGAACGTGACCTACAATGGCAAGCCGGTGATGACTGGCCAGGTGGACTTTTCCCTGTCCGACAATCCGGTGTTCAGATTTTATTTCGTGCCCAGGGAAAAGGGCGAGCTCAGGGTCGAGGTGGAAGACACGCACGACAAGGTTTACGTCCAGTCGCTGTCCATCGCGGAAGGCCTGGTTCAGCCCGGGACCTGAGCCATCGCGGCGTTGACCTCGGACGCGGGATTTCGTTACAGTTTCGCGGTTTTCGAATTCCTCCAAATATTAAGAAGGCATCAGGGATGAAACTTCGCAGCCTTTCCTCCATAGCTGGTCTCGGCCTGCTGGCCGCTATATCAATGCCTGCTTTTGCCGAGGGGGGCGATCCCGACGCCGGCAAGGATAAAACCGCGATGTGTGCCGGCTGTCACGGCATACCCGGTTTTCGTACTGCGTACCCGGAGGTCTATTCGGTGCCCAAGATCGGCGGGCAGAAAGAGGCCTATCTGGTGAATGCGCTCAGGGCCTACAGGGCCGGTGATCGCAGCCACCCGACGATGGTCGCAATCGCTGCCAGCCTGAGCGACAAGGACATCGCCGATCTCGCGGCCTACTACGCCAGCGTCAAGTGAACGATCAGGGAACACGGAACGCCAAAGCCATGAACAAGACCATTACAGCCATCTTTGCCGCCAGCCTGATCGGATTCGCGGGCACGGCTTTCGCCGTCGAACAAACCGTCGAGCAGGTCTGTGCGGCCTGTCACGGCAAGTCGGGCAACGAGTCGGTCACGCCTGATACGCCCAAGCTCGGCGGACAGCCGGCGGACTACCTGGAGAAGTCGCTCAGAGACTACCAGTCCGGTGACCGCGCCAATCCGATCATGAATGCGATGGCGGCGGGCCTTTCCAGGCAGGACATCCGCGCCTTGGCCCGGTACTTCTCCCGCCAGCCGAGCGAGCTGGGCTACCGCTACTGACCATCTGTCTTCAGACAAAACCGAAAAGGAGCCTACGGGCTCCTTTTCGATTCCAGGCTCAACACTCGCTGCCGCACGCAGTCCAGGTAGTGCGACTCATCCGGCGCACTGCCGGCGCGCTGTGCCTGCCAGACAGCCTCGCCCAGACATTCCAGCACTTCATGCAGCGCGTCGTGCGTGCGCGACTGCTTCTGCGCCAGTTGCTCGAACAGACTGCGCAGTCCTGCGGGCTGATCGATCGACAACTGTTCCGCGATCGCCAGATGCAGGCCGAGATGCAGGAACGGATTGATGTCGCCGGACTCCGGCAGATAGTCACGGTCGAGATACCGATCTGGCTGCTCCAGCATCGCCTGGTACTCGGGGTGCAGCAGGATCACCTCGATCGCTGTGCTCTCCAGCCCCTGCA
>DATKEK010000327.1:0-2028 GCA_035512195.1 Burkholderiales bacterium | reverse complement strand
CTTTCGTAGAGAAGGCCGGCGATGCCGCCGCGGCTCGCAATTTCCAGCGCGGCGAAACCGGCATCGTGCGCGCGCTCGGCGTCGAGCGCGAACAGCAGCGGGCGCGTCAGCCGGTAGAGCACGAAAACGCTGCGTCGCGTGCGGCGGCGCAGGCAGGTGCGCGCGCGATCACGCCGCGTCTTGACCGGCTTCGCGCGGCAGCCGCTGCCAGCGGCCGTCGATCAGCCCTTCCAGCGGCTGGAAGTTGACCTTGTACGCCATCTTGCGGCTCTGTGCGATCCAGTATCCGAGATAGAGATAGGGCAGCCCGAGCTGTCTGCACAGGTCGATCTGCCACAGCACGTTGTAGGTACCGAAGCTCGCGCCGGGCAGTTCGGGCTCGAAGAACGTGTAGACCGAGGACAGGCCGTCGTCCAGTCGGTCGACGATGCTCACCACCTGCAGGCGTCCGTCTTCGCGGAACTCGATCAGGTGCGATCGCACGTTGCTCTGCAGGAGGAAATGGCGATACTGCTCGCGGCTGTCGTGATCCATGCCGCCGCCGCTGTGCCGGTGCGACTGGTAGCGCAGATACAGCGCGTAATGCTCTGCGTTGTATTTCAGTTCCAGCATGCGCGCTTCCAGGTGCGCATGACGCCTTTGCGCGCGGCGTTGCGCGCGGTTGGGTGAAAATTCGGAGGTCAAAACCCGTACCGGTACGCAGGCGCGGCAGTGATCGCAGTAGGGGCGATAGGTGAACGCACCGCTGCGGCGAAATCCGACCTTGACCAGCTCGCCGTAAACCTGATTGTCGATCGCGTGACTCGGGGTGGCAACCTGCGAGCGCGCCAGCCGGTCGGACAGGTAGCTGCAGGGGTAGGGAGCAGTCGCGTAAAACTGCAGCACCGAGAACGGCAGATCGTTCAGCTGGGTCATGTCGTTAGCTTCCCGTCGATTCGCCAAGGCCCCGTCATCGAGGGATAGTCTACCAACTTGGCGATGCGGCGTGCGAAATCGTCGCGCGGGATTTCAGTCGCCCCCAGCGATTCCAGGTGCGCCGTTTTCATCTGGCAGTCGATCAGTCCGAACGCCCAACGCTGGAGTTGCCTCGCCAGCGCGACCAGCGCGACTTTCGATGCATCGGTGGTGCGGGTGAACATCGACTCGCCGAAGAATGCGCGCCCGATGGCGACGCCGTAAAGACCTCCGGCGAGTTCGTCGCCTTGCCAGACCTCGATCGAGTGTGCGTATCCGGCGCGATGCAGACGGATGTACGCATCTTTCATCTCGGTGGTGATCCAGGTGCCGGGCTGGCCGGTACGGGGACCGCGGCAGGCTTCGATGACATTGGCAAACGCGGTATCGGCCGTGACGTGGAACGGATTCCTGCGCAGCACCTTCGCCAGTGAGCGGGAGACGCGGACTTCCGCCGGCAGCAGCACCATGCGCGGATCCGGACTCCACCAGAGGATAGGCTCGCCCTCGCCATACCAGGGGAAGATGCCCAGCCGGTAGGCCTCAAGCAAACGGGCAACCGAGAGATCCGCACCCGCGGCGAGCAGACCGTTGGGCTCGGTCAGTGCCCGGGACAGCGGCGGGAACGGCTCTTGCGGGGCGATCCAGGGAATCACGCGTGCCTGCCGGCGGCGCCGTGCGGGTTTTGCGGCAGCCTCAGCACATGCCTGCGATGTCGATCAAAAGTACTTGTCCGGATTCTTGCTGATCAGGCCGCAGGCGATTCGTGCGGTCTCGTCGGGGTCGGCGATCCCGCTGTCGGCATGCACGATGACCGAGCGTCCGACCACACTCAGCTCGCCCGCGCTCAAGGAAATTCCAGTGAGTTCGGTCTTCAGCACGGCATGCCCGCTGGCATCCGCGCGCAATACGCCAAGCTCTCCGGCATGCCGTCTGCCGGCTCCCGCGCCGATATCGCGGGCAGCGGGGGGATCGAAATGCCCGCCCGCGCTGCTTGCGTCCGCCGCACTGCAGTCGCCTCTCACATGAACATGGATGCCGTGTGCACCGTAAGGCGCCAGGCCGGAGACGCGC
>DATKEK010000326.1:0-3985 GCA_035512195.1 Burkholderiales bacterium | reverse complement strand
AGGATGGCAAACAAGAGCGCGGCCCATCCGGATGCTGCGACAGCGGCAGCCATGGCAAGCGCGAGTAGGAGCAGCTTCTGGTTCTGTTTCACCTCAATGCCGCACCTGGCGCGCCGCCATCAGCTCCGCTTTCATAGAACCGTCTCCTGTTGACATTTTTCGCCCCGCGCGCCAGAAACGCTTTGCATCTATCATGCCAATCCGCGGCGAAACAGCGCTTGCACCGCCGAGGCAGCCGGACGTTTCCGCAACGGCAAGGCTGGTGTAGGATTTACCGCAGCAAAATGTACGCATGTAAGAGTTACATCCGCCCCTTAAGCAGGCGAGGTCGCGGCATACGGTTTACAGTAGAGACATGGGGGCGGCGGCCGACACAGTGAAACGGGTGCAATGAAACTTATAATCGGTATCGCGATCCTGCTAGTAGCCGTGCTGGCCTTTCTGAAATGGCGCAGCCGCGACGCAGTGCGCAAGGATCCGGACGCGACCGATCTCTCGGCGAGCGCGAGACTGAAAGCCGGCTATCACGCCGTGTCGATACGGCCGGGCGCGCCAGCTTGCCGGGTCGCGCGAGATCTGGAGGACCAGCGGTTTCTCTCAGGCAGTGCGCCGCGCATCCCGCTTGCCGGCTGCGACGTCTCCGACTGCAGCTGCCGCTTTGCACACCACGATGACCGGCGCGCCGGCGACGACCGCCGCACGCCCTACCCCCCGTCCATCGGCCTCGATGCCGGCTCGACGGGCGCCGAGCAACGTCTCACGCCGGATCGTCGCAGGGGCCGACAGAACCTCGAGTGAGGCTCAGCCTGGGTAGGCCACGCCGGAGTCAGTAGCGTGAGCCGGCGAGCGCCCTCTCGTACGAGGCGAGTTCCTCCTCCCGTCGCGCGCGTTCATCGATCAGGAGGTATATTTCCGAGTCGATCTGGCCGGTACGCTCCGACAGGTCCTTCAGGTCAGCGAGCAGCAGGATGCGTTCCTCGGTTGACGTGTCCTTGCCGATGAGCGCCGCTTCCTTGCTGCGCATCTCCTCCCGGATGTCCTTCAGCTCGCGCTGCTTTGCCTCGATCTGGTAACTGGACGAGTTCACGCTCGAGCGCAAATTGTGCAGGTGATAGCCGGAGCGGTACGCCTCCAGGAATGCGGGCTCGAGGTAATCGTTGCAAACGCCGCCGTACTGGCCGCCGCTCGCGCCGAGGCTGAATCCGCGGGACGGCTGGCAGAACTGTTGCAAACCCTCCTCACGTCCTGCCTGATACGCGCGAAGGTCCGGCGCGACACTGTGTTTCGCGCAGGCCTTGCGATGGCTGCCGAGACGGTCGGCTGCGTAACCGCGTGACCCGTCCTCGTAGCCGACCGTGTGCCAGTCGCTCATCAGGCACTCGTCACTGCTCATGGACGCACAACCACCAAGCAGCAGCATCGCGGCAAGGGCGGCTCCGGCGAGGCTTCGTTTCATCAGACTTCTCCGTGATTGACAGCAGGATCGGGCGGACGACGGGTCTCCGGACATCACGGTAGCAGCCGGTGCCGGCCAGGGCCGTGACCCCGATCACAGGCCGAATAGGCACGGGGCCGGCAGGATGGACTCGTCCCGCGTTTTTTTAAAGGAGCTGAAGCCGCTCTGCGAGCAGGTCCTTCTCGAGCACGTCCACGAGATCGTCCGCCAGTTCAGCGCAGGCGGCAATGATCGAACGCCACGTGCGCACGCGCTGCGCGTGCGGCATGCGCGCGAAGTCGGTCCGATCCGGAATCCTGCCGCCCGGTAGGCGCGCCACGAAACCGGGCGACGGGCACAGCAGGATCGTGCGCTCGGTGTGCAGCGGGTTCAGGCGGCGCCAGCGCAGCCGCTTGTCGAACCAGCCGGGCACGAGTTGCTCGAAGAAATGCGGGTACAGGGTCAGCCGGTCGGGGTCCGACAGCGGCAGGTCCAGGTGGTAGTCGATCACCCCGCCGTCACGGTAAATTCCCGGTGGTGCGCCGTGTATGTCACGTACCCCCGTCAACACCATGGGAATGGACCCCGAGGCAACGATCGCATCCGGCAGGTTGTTCACCGTCAGCCGGACCCGTTCCAGTGGGAAACCGGTCGCGTTGTAGAACGGTGGCAGATCTCGCGGATCGTAAAAAAGCCCCCGCTTGAAGAACACTCCCAGCGCGCGCCGGCTGGCCAGGTTCGCACAGGCCGCCGCGAACATGCCCGCTGCCAGCACCGGCCGCGATTCACTGGAGGTCAGGCGACCGCAACGCACCGCGAGGACGTGCAAGCGCAGGTGCGGATGCGACAGAATCTCCTGCGCACCGCCCTGGTCCAGCACTGCGCCGAGAATCGCGCGGCTCTTTTGCGTGATTTCTGCGGCAGTGGGTTTCGCGCTGTAGCTCTGCTCGAGGTAGGCCTCTTCGAAGCGAATCAGCGCATCGAGTGGCGCGGCCTGTGCATAGCAGGCGAATCGCCACGCCCCGATCGACGAGCCTGCAAGGTGCACCGGGCCAGCGAGCTTCGGCAGGAGGCGCTCGACGATGACCCGGTCGAGCTGGCTCAGGACCAGCCACTTCGGACCGCCGGATGCGCCTGCGATCGTACCGATACGCTCGGCGGCGAAGCCCCGCTTCCGTATGTCCTGGAAAGCACCGGGGCCTGCCTTGAAGAGCAACGGTCCATTATGTTTAGCCAAGCCTCTACTCCGTCGTTACGCGCAGGGCTGCGCGCAGCCGACTCCCTATTGGCGCACCGGTCGCGACAAGGGCGCAGTGTATAATCCAGAGCACCCGAGCGCGCCACGACGACGCTCGAGGATACTCACCCGTTCGGGCTGGATTGTATGTTTCGACGCTTGCGCGACCTCGGCATTGCGATCCTTGCGGCTTCGCCGCTCTCCGTCGGCGTCGCGCTCGCTCACAGCGGCGCCGGTGAGCCGCTATTCGTCGCCGAAGACGGTACCGATCGCGGCCGTTGCCTCGAAGAAGCCTCGCCCTGCCGGACTGTCTCCTACGCCCTGTCGGTGGCCGGCAAGGGCGCCGAAGTGCGCATCGCCGAGGGTAGCTATGCCATCGACGAGCCGGAGGACCTGTTCCATGTGGTCAGCGGGATGGTCCACGTGAGCGGCGGTTTCAGCCGACGCGGCCAGCGTTTTGCGGAGCGCACCGGCCTGTCCACACTGACCGGCGTGCCGCCACAGTTTCGAGAGCTACTGAAGGATCGCGGCTTCAACGTCGTCGCCGACCGGAAGGGCATTGAAGGACCGAAGGCGGCGGCGGCGGAAAGGCTGGTCGCGCTGCACGCGCAAATGAAAGCCGGTGTTCCGGCAGGTCCCTGCAACGGCGGCAAGGTCGGCGAGCTCGACTGCCAGGCTGTCGATTTGCTGTCGCACTTCTCGGTTGAACACGTCAGCGCCGCGCCTGCATCCGCTACCGATGTGTGGGGTTTCGTCGACCTGAATACGAACCGGGAATACGCCATCGTCGGCTACGACATCGGCACCGCCGTCGTCGACGTGACCGATCCGGCGGATCCGCGCGAAGTCGGCTTCATCGACGGACAGCGCGCCTTCTGGCGCGACCTCAAGGTCTACCAGTCGTTCGACACCGCCGCCGGTCGCTGGCGCGCCTTTGCCTATGTCAGCACGGACGGATCCACGGACGGCCTCTTCGTCATCGACATGAGCGGCCTGCCGCACTCGATACGCAGGACGAGTTACGCCAGCGACTTCGCGGCCGCGCACAATGTGTACGCGACCAACACGGACTACAGCACCGGGATCGCGCTTACCGGCGGGACACCGCTTCTCGCCATCTCCGGCGCGAACATCGACAGCGGACAGTTCCGCGCCTATTCCCTGCAGAACCCTGCGCAGCCCGCCTTCGTGGCGCACGCGGAAAGCCCGGACTACATGCATGATGCGTCGTCGCTCGTCATCTCCGATGCGCGCAAGGACAGCCAGTGCGTAAATGCCGGCGCAACCTGCGAGGTGTTGCTGGACTTCAATGA
>DATKEK010000325.1:0-5437 GCA_035512195.1 Burkholderiales bacterium | reverse complement strand
GATCGTGTCACCTACAACGACAACGCCCCGCTCGCCGCGCAGCGCAAGGCCATCATGGCGCCGCGCTAGCGCGCTCTGCCGAAGCACACGAAAACCCCTGAACGAACCACCAGGATCACCAAAGGCACCAAGAGAACCTTTTTTGACTTGATTTCCTGGTGTGCCTGGTGATCCTGGCGGTTCGCCTTTCGCATTCTTCGTTGCGGCAACTCAGTCGAGCAGAGATCTCGGTTAACATGCCGGGCCATGCGCGCAAAAGACCTCTGTTTTCTGCCGGCGAAGAGGCTGGTTTCTCTCATCCGCTCACGCAAGATTTCCGCGCTCGAGGTGATGCAGGCGCACCTCCAGCAGATCGATCGCGTCAATCCCGAGGTGAATGCGATCGTGACCTTGCTGCCCGACCGTGCTTTGCAGGGCGCGCGCGAGGTGGATGCGCGGCTGGCGCGCGGCGAGGATCCCGGCCCGCTCGCCGGCCTGCCGGTGGCGCACAAAGATCTGGCGATGACCAAGGGGATACGCACCACCTTCGGTTCGCCGATTTTCCGTGAATTCCTGCCCGATACGAACTCGATCATCGTCGAACGTTTGCAGCGCGCGGGCGCGGTCACCATCGGCAAGACCAACACGCCGGAGTTCGGCGCCGGGTCGCAGACCTTCAACGCAGTGTTCGGCGCGACGCGCAACCCCTATGACATCACCAGGACCTGCGGCGGCAGCAGCGGCGGCGCGGCCGCGGCGCTTGCCTGCGGGATGATTCCGATCGCCGACGGCTCCGATCTCGGCGGCAGCCTGCGCAACCCGGCGAGCTTCTGCAATGTGGTCGGGCTGCGGCCTTCCACCGGGCGCGTGCCGGGCTGGCCGGGTTTTTCGGCCTGGTTTCCGCTCACCGTGGTGGGGCCGATGGCACGCACGGTGGCGGATGTCGCGTTGACGTTGTCAGCGATTGCGGGACCGGACGCCCGTGCACCGTTGTCGCTCGAGGAACCGGGCGGCCGGTTCGCCAGGCCACTGAAACGCGTGTTCAAGGGCGCGCGCGTCGCATGGAGCCCGACGCTCGGCGGCCTGCCGCTCGAACGGGAAGTTCTGGACACGCTCGCTCCCCAGCGTCGCGTGCTCGAGGAGCTGGGCTGCGTAGTGGAAGATGCAACCCCCGACTTGCGCGACGCCGACGAGATTTTCCAGGTCATGCGCGCCTGGAACTTCGAGCTGTCCTACGGCGAGCTGTTGAAGAGCAAGCGCCAGTCCATGAAGGACACGGTGATCTGGAATATCGAGGAAGGCGCCGGGCTGACCGGCCCGCAGATTGGAGCGGCGGAACGCAAGCGCACGCAGCTGTTTCACCGGGTGCGCGAGTTCATGGAGAATTACGACTTCCTGGCGGCGCCGGTGGCACAGGTGTTGCCCTTCGATGTCGACAAGCCGTATGTGACCGAGATCGACGGCGTCGGGCTGCAGACCTACATCGACTGGATGAAGTCCTGTTACTGGATTACCGTGACCGGACTGCCGGCGATTTCGGTACCCTGCGGCTTTTCCGCTGCCGGCCTGCCGGTCGGGCTGCAGATTGCCGGCCGTCATCGGGACGATTTCGGCTTGCTGCAACTCGCGCACGCATTCGAATCCGCGACCGGTCATTGGAAACGACGCCCGGAAGTTGCGGTCTGACCGGCTTTCATCACTACGTTCTCAGGTTCATCAGCAGGGAAATCATGAAAAGCATCTCGATCTTTTGTACTGCAGTTCTGAGCCTGGCGCTGGCATTGCCTGCCCTGGCGCAGACGTCGCCGCGCGTATTTCCGCGCGATCTCGAAGGCATCTGGATCAGCGAGCCCTACCTCAAGGCGCTGACCGAAACCAGGATGCCGCACCAGACGGCCAAGCGCGTGCAGCCGGTGGTGATCGGCATCCAGCGTCATGGGCGCGCGTATCCGGTGGTGGTCACCAATTTCGACAAGGCCACGGTCACGGCGTTGCTGGACATCCAGCCGGATGCGCAGCCCGGCGCTTACCGCATGGTGCTCGGCCCGGATGACCGGCCGGTGTCCAGCGATGAGGCCACCTATATCCATTTTCAGGGCCAGCGCAAGACCGGCGGCGGATTCGACCGCCTGCGGATTGCCGAAGTACAGTTCATGCAAGGCCGCTGGGCGGATTACGTCCATCTGGGTACCGACCTCGCCAAGACCATCAACGGGTTGGTAGTTGCGGGTCGCTATACCGATGCGGATGGCAAGCGATGGGTATTCCACGATAATGGCGAAAGCCAGTGGCCGGACCGGAGCTTCCTATACGAGCTGTCGCTGAATGACCCGACGGCCAACTGCGAGTACTTCACTGTCGAGGACATGCAGGCGGCGGACGGCAAGGGTCACTACGGGTACGCGTGGCGCGGCGGCAAGCTGCATCTGTTCGAAGCCCGCCTGGCCAACAACCGCGTCCGCTGCAGCCAGAAGGCGATGGCGGTGCTGACGCCGCAATAGTGCCCGGTTTGCGGGAACCGCCGCCGGCCTGCGCCGCAGTTTCGAAAATAGGGAGGAGAGGCCATGACAAGAACCACAGCAACGACCCTGTTCGCCGCGACACTCGGTTTTCTCTGCTGGCTTCCCGCGGCTGCCGCGGACTGCGAGCGCCCCGGCGAGCGCGAGGTGATGGCGGCGGAGATGCAACGCTACCAGGCGCAGATGGACGATGACTTTGCCGCCATGGACCGGTTGATCGGCGCGGACCTGGTCTACATTCATTCCAGTTCGGTGGTGGACGACAAGCGCGCCTATATCGATTCGATGCGTTCGGGCGACGTCAAGTACCACCGGATGCGCATGCTGGAGTCGAAGGTGCGGATCTTCGATTGCCTTGCGCTGATGACCGGTACCGCCAGCTTCGACGTGACCGTGAAGGGGCAGGACCTGACCGTGGACCTGCGCTTCACCGAGGCCTGGGTCAAGCGCGAAGGCAAGCTCGAATTCGTGTCCTGGCAGGCCACGCGCATCCCGCCCCGTCAGTAAGTAAACAGGTTTTCCCCATCCGTTTTCCGGACGCGGCTGCATAAGGCCGCGAGGCCGTTCTGCGCGCATTAGACTGGCGCAGAACAATGCTCCTACAATTCCCGGAATTTTTCGCCGCCGATTCCGCAGCTCACCGACATGGCCGAAGTCGAGACCAAACCGCGACTGGAGAGCGTCCAGGAAAGTCTGGCGCAGATTCGCGCGCTCCTGCACAAGCACAAGCTCGTCGAAGAGCTGGTGCAGAAGCAGGAGATGCCGCGTCACGACCTGGTCGAATCGCTGGTGCAGAAGCAGAACCTGGCCGAGCTGCAGAAGAAGCTCGAAAAGCTGCATCCGGCGGACATTGCCGCGATCCTCGAACTGCTGCCGCTGTACGAGCGCCTGACGGTCTGGAACCTGGTCAAAGCCGAACACGACGGCGAAATCCTGCTCGAGGTTTCCGACGCCGTGCGCGAGACGCTGATCGCGGACATGGATCCGGAAGAGCTGCTCGCCGCGACCGAGCAACTGGATGCCGACGAGATCGCGGACCTGGCCCCGGACCTGCCGCGCAACGTGATCGCCGACGTGTTCCAGGCGCTGTCGGTCGAGGAGCGGCAGCAGCTTCGGGCAGCGCTGTCCTATCCCGAGGACACGGTCGGCGCGCTGATGGATTTCGAGATGGTGACGGTGCGCGAAGACGTTTCGATCGAAGTCGTCCTGCGCTACCTGCGCCGGTTGGACGAGCTGCCGGACAACACCGACAAACTGTTCGTCGTCGATCGCCAGGAGACGCTGAAGGGCGTGCTGCCGATCAACCGCCTGATCATCACCGAGCCGGAGCAACTGGTGTCCGAGGTGATGACCTCCGACGTGATCAGTTTCCGGCCGGAGGACCGAGCGCATGCGGCGGCGAGTGCGTTCGAGCGCTACGACCTGGTATCCGCGCCGGTGGTGGATTCGCAGGACCGCCTAGTCGGGCGGCTGACGATTGCCGCCATCGTCGATTTCATGCGGGAAGAGTCCGACAGCGAGCAGCTGGGCAAAGTCGGTCTGCGCGAAGAAGACCTGTTCTCGTCGGTATGGAAAAGCGCGAAGAACCGCTGGATCTGGCTGGCGGTGAATCTGTGCACGGCGTTCTTCGCCTCGCGGGTGATCGGCCTGTTCGAGGGTTCGATCGAAAAACTGGTGGCACTTGCCACGCTGATGCCGATCGTGGCTGCGGTTGCAGGCAACTCCGGCAACCAGACCGTCGCGCTCATGGTCCGATCGTTGGCACTCGGCCACGTCGGACAGGGCAATTCGCGCTGGCTGATCGCCAAGGAACTCGCTATCAGCGTGGTCAACGGCATTCTCTGGGGCGCCGTCGCCGGCGTGTTCGCCTGGCTGTTATACGGCAGCGTCTCGCTCGGCATGGTGATGACCAGCGCGATGCTGCTGAATCTGATGGTGGCGGCGCTGATCGGCATGCTGGTGCCGCTCACCCTGGAGAAGCTCGGCCGCGATCCTGCGATCGGCTCCAGCGTGCTGCTTACTTTCACCACCGACAGCATGGGGTTCTTTATATTCCTGGGGCTGGCGACGATCTTCCTGCTCTGATAGCCCCCGCAGCCGTGCCGGCACCTGCCGCGCGTCGTGTCGGGTTGCCTCGGGCACTTGCGCCTGTACGTCCGGTCGAAGGACGGTGCGCGCACTTCGCGAAATTCTGCTGGCCGGCATCGCCCTGATCCTGTTCGGCGGTTGTTCGCCGTTTGTCTACGTCAACGCTGTCGCGCCGCGGGAAGGTGTGGTCGAGCGCCGCGACATTGCCTACGGCACCCATTTTAGGCAGCAGCTCGACGTCTATCTGCCGGCAACGCCGCTGGCCGAGCCCACGCCGGTGATCGTGTTCTTTTACGGTGGCGCCTGGCAGCGCGGCAGCCGTGCGGACTATCGCTTCGTCGGCCGTGCACTGGCTGCGCACAGGGTGATTGCGGTGGTTCTGGACTATCGGGTCTATCCGGAAGTGGTGTTTCCGGAATTCATCGCGGACGGGGCGCTTGCGGTCAGGTGGGCGCAACAGCATCTCGCCGGCGACACGCGCGGAGCACCTCGCCTGTTTCTGATGGGGCATTCCGCGGGGGCACACCTGGCGGCGATGCTGGCCTTCGATCGCCGCTTCCTGGACAGCGCGGGCGCGGACGCCGGCGGGGTCGCCGGCTTTATCGGCTTGTCCGGGCCATATGACTTCCGTCCGCTGCAAAGCAGGATGCTGAAGCGCATATTTGGCGATCCGGCGTCGGATTCCACCCAGCCGGTCGAGTTCGTCACGGTGAATGCGCCCCCGGCGCTCCTGATCACCGGATCGGCCGATACGACTGTGATTCCGCGCAACAGCGAACGCGTCGCCGCCCGGCTGCGGGAGAACCGGGTGTGGCGGTGATCGGGACCATCTACGAGGGGGGTGGGACATG
>DATKEK010000324.1:0-16037 GCA_035512195.1 Burkholderiales bacterium | reverse complement strand
GCCTATCTGAACGTTCCCGGACTGCGCGTATTTGTTACCGGTCAGCGCCGCGCGGACGCGCAGCAGACTCTTGGAACAACGCGAGCCACCAATGCAACCGGGCTTCGCGTCGTTTTTGCGCTGCTGTGCAAACCGGAATGGCTCAATGCGCCTTACCGGGAAATCAACGAAGCCGCCGGCGTAGCCCTCGGTGCCGTGGGCTGGGTATTCAACGACCTCACGGCACGCGGGCTCGTGATCGGCGACAAGCGCAAGGGCGGCAGAAGATTCACCGATCTCAAGCGCCTGTTCACCGAGTGGGTCACCAACTATCCGCTCAAGCTCCGGCCGAAACTCGGCCCGCGCCGCTACCATGCAACCGATCCACAGCGGTGGCAGCAGGCCGATATCGAAAAATACCGCGCCTACTGGGGCGGCGAAGCGGCCGCCGACCGGCTGACCCGATTCCTGAAGCCCGAGCACGCGACGATCTACACACGCGCCGATCCCGCGGAACTGGTTGTCAACTTTCGCCTCCGCCCCGATCCCGAGGGTGAGATCGAAATTCTGCAGGCCTTCTGGCACCCCGCGCTCGATGCGGAAACCGCCGCCACTGTTCCGCCGGTCCTGGTCTATGCCGACCTCATGGCAACGCTCGATCCACGCAACCACGACGCGGCGCAAATGATCTATGAGCGATACCTCGCCAGCATCATCGATCAGACCGGATAAGCCGCTCGATCCCGCAATCGCCGAGATACTCAGGCAGGTCGACACGGTCGCGCGCGATCGGGCGCTGCCCTACTTCGTCGCAGGCGCAACCGCACGCGATCTTCTGCTGACCAACGTCCATGGGCTCGAGACGAAACGCGCCACACGGGACGTCGATTTCGGATTCGCGGTAAATAGCTGGGCTCAGTTCGATCTGCTGAAGGACGGATTGCAGCGGACCGGCAACTTCAGACCCGACCTCGGCAGAGCGCATCGGCTGTACTTTTCCGTCAGCGAAGTCGCGACGGGAATTCCCGTAGACATCATCCCTTTCGACGGCGTCGAACAGGAGGGCGAAATAGCCTGGCCGCCGGACCGCGCAATACGCATGAGTGTCGTCGCATTCGTAGACGTCCTTCATGCGGCTGTCGACCTTACCCTCGCACCAGACAATCTGACCGTCAAAGTGGCGTCGCTGCCGGGCCTCGCGCTGCTGAAGCTGCTGGCCTGGGCCGACCGCGGAAATGCGGACCCGCGGGATGCCATAGATCTGCTCACGTTGAGCCGCCGTTACTTCGAGGCGGGGCAGCAGGAACGGACATACACACAGCATCTCGACGTTCTCGAATGGAGCAATCACGACCCGGAAGTCGCAGGTGCCGTGCTGCTCGGCCACGATGCATGGCAAATCGCCTCTGCCGACACGCGACAGTTCATTCACAATCTGGCCAATTCGCCCGAACGGCTTGATCGATTGCAGATGTAGATGGGTGCCTCCGCAACCTGGGTGGAATCAGATCGGCGGATCGAATACGCGAAGCGGTACCTGGATGCGATCCGTTTCGGGTTCGGGATCTTGGAACTCTCAAGGTAAGTCGGACGCATGTCTCAATACATTGCCTTGGCTCGCGCTGCGCAAATGGAACGAGAGCGAGCTGGCGAAGGAGAAATCAAGCGTTAACGTCCAGCCGTAGGGGTCATGGAACAAAGGAGAAGTGCTGGATGACCGCGGCTCGGGGTGATTTAATACGCGTCATCGGCCATGGCCTGTACGTTCCAAAGTGCTTGCCATGTCTATCGCCCACGACATCAAAGAAGCACGAGCGTTGTTTGAACGCGCCGAATCCGCGAGCGACCCTGAGCACAAGGCAGGTGCCCTGCAAGAAGCCTTGGATTTACTCGACTCATGTATATCTGAGGAGATGTCCCCCGACGAACGCGCCCTTGTTCGCAACCTTCGCTTATCTCACACGAGACGGTTGCTCGTACAGCTCGTCCGCCCGACATGCAGGAAAAGGCGACGCAGACGGTGCTCGAACAGGCGGCGTTGCTCTCCGGGGAATGGGCGACGGCTTGACGTCGTAGTGAGACGTCAACACCGCCCGACCCTTCCCTGCGCGGCACAATCTTCCCGGCAGCAATCCCGATCATAGAGGCCGGCTCAACCGCAAGGTGCCGTAAGTGCCATTGTCGGTGATCTTTCGTTACTGCAAGGCCACCTTTACTGTGCTTACCGGAAGCACGAGGCGATTTGCATCGCCCGGCAGCGGCAAGAAGCCATGGTGCCGGTAAAACTTCACGGCCTGAGAATTCTTCGCATCGACGAGGATCGCCGAAATGCCCACCTCTTCAGAAATGCGAACGATTCTGGCCAATGCATCGACCAGCAACACGCTGCCCAAGCCTTTTCCCTGCATGTCCGTAGCTACGGCCAACCGGCCGATGAGAACAATGGGTATCTTCTTGGGCAGCTTCCGCGCCAGGTCCTGAGGGAGATCCGGACTGTGGGCTTCACCGACGGTAACACTGTAGTACCCCCGGACAATCTCTCTCCGGTCCGGGTCAACGGCGACGTAAGTTCGGGATATGCCTTTTCGGGCGTGCTGCCTGGCTATCTGCCGAAGCCATTGCTCCAGCGCGGGAACTCCGCAGCTAAACGACTCGATATCGTGGTCGCTTTGAAGCGGCTCGATGTTGATCTTCATCCGATACGACCTTCTTGTAACGTCGGACAGCCTTGGTTAGCGCCGCATTGGGCGCAGGCGGGTTGTCCAGCATGTTGGCGATGAAGACCGCATCTCGACGCGACAGGTCGATACGCGTGTAGGTATCAATAACGTTGCGAGCCTTTTCCGAAGCGGCTTGCACGATGAACTGATTAACCGTGACACCGACCAGCGCCGCCGCTTCCTCCAGCTCATCCACGACGAGCTGAGGTACACGAGCAGTGATGCGGCCTCGTTCTTCCGAGCTTTTCGTTGCCATGTTTTCGAGTCTGGATAAGCGGTTAAGAGTCTGAGTCGGGTACGGGTTCAGTAGTCAGAGTCGTGTCGGATCGGTTTCAGTTTCAGTTTCAGTTTCAGTAGTCAGGGTCTATATCGGATTCGATAGTCGGATTCGATAGTCAGTGTAGCGATTTATGTCAGGTCAGAACTTGGCACCAAGTGGACTATACACCATGTGGAGACAATTTGTCACCGCCTAGATCGCGACGCGCTCGGATCCCCTCCCCCGTACTGGGTGCCTGGACGCCACGGGGCCGTAGCCCCGCCAATAGCCCTGACGTGAACAAGTCTGCACAAGTCCGACGCGACGGAACGACGTAGGATTGGTCCGCCGGTACCGATTTTTTGACATGAGCTGCAGACTATGAAGGCCCTCCTGCGACTTTGGCTTGTCTTCCTGACGATCGCGTCCGGCGCGTCGCACGCGCTCGACAAGGTCACCTTCCTCACCATCTGGTATGCGCAGGCGGAGCACGGCGGTTTCTACCAGGCGGTGTAACAGAAGTTGCCGGTGTGTGCGGTGTTCCGGTCGGAGCCAGTAGTGGCGACGAGGAGGCACAGCGGTGCTGGCAACACGAATTGTGAATGCAGCGCTGCGAAGCGGTGCATGGCAACACCGGGGGCTGCGCCTTCGCGTGGTCGCGCCCTACGCCCGGCGATAGTTCAACCGCGAGCAAACCTGTATGAACCCGGCGCGGCGGATGTTGGCGAGCGATGGATTGGGTTCGTCTTTTTTCGGTTCGCCGGTTTCGGTGACGACAGTGCGGCAGCCCCGCTGCGCCACCGCTTCGATCCGCGCCGCGAGCAGTGCGCTTTGCGCGCTGCGGCCGGAGTCGCACTTTGTAGCGAGCAGGCGGACGAGCGCCCGTCCCGGCTCTAAGGAATCACCCGCACCAGTCGAATCGGCTACCATCCGTGCAAAGCGAGGCCGACCAACGGCCCGGGGGTAAACGCACGAGGAGGAGACCGCAATGAAGCCAACCCGACGAAGGCTGCTGTCGAGCGCCGGGGCCGCGCTGGCAGGACTGGCGCTGGGCGGTGCAGGAACTTTTGCCCGGGCGCAGGGCAAAAAGCCGATCCGCATCGGCCTGTCCATCGCCCAGACTGGGCCGCTCAGCGCAGCGGGAAAATCCGGTCTGCTGGCGCTGCAGATCTGGCGCGACGACCAGAACGCGCGCGGCGGACTGCTGGGCCGCCCGGTCGAGCTGGTGGTGTACGACGACCAAGGCAACGCGTCGGTCACGCCCGGCATCTACACCAAGCTGATCGACGTGGACAAGGTCGATCTGCTGGTGGCGCCCTACGCGACCAACCCGACCGCTTCCATCATGCCGCTGGTCAAGCGGCGCGACCTGCTGCTGATCGGCAACTTCGCGCTCGACGCGAACGCGCAGATCCGGCACGACAAGTATTTCAACAACCAACCCTGGGCGTCGGCGCACGACGCGGCGGCGCCGTTCCTCGACCTGTGCGGGCATTTCAAGGCGAGGACGATCGCCGTCCTCGCGGCCGACGCGGAGTTCTCGCAGAACTTCGCCGACGGGATACGCGCGGGGCTCGGGGCGCGCGGCCTGCGGTCCGTCTACGACCAGAACTATCCGCCGAACACGGTGGATTTCTCCTCGATGGTGCGTTCGCTGCGCGCGCGCAGGCCCGAGGTGGTGTTCGTGGCCTCGTATCCGTCCGATTCCGCCGGCATCATCCGCGCGGTGAACGAGATCGGCGTCGGCGATAGCGTCAGGCTGTTCGGCGGCGGCATGGTGGGCCTGCAGTACGCGAGCCTGATGGAAGCGCTCGGCTCGCAACTGAACGGCGTGGTGAACTACAACACCTGGGCGCCGGAGAAGACCATGGATTTCCCCGGCGTGCGCGATTTCATCGGCCGCTACCAGGGCAGGGCCGGGCAGGCGAACGTCGATCCGCTCGGTTTCTATCTGCCGCCGTTCAACTACGCGATCGGCGAGATCCTGGCGCAGGCGGTCACCGCGACCGGCAGCCTCGATCACGCGCGGCTGGCGAGCTACCTGCGCGGGCACGAGGTCCGCACCATCGTCGGCCCGATACGCTGGGGGCCGACCGGAGAATGGGCGAACCCGCGCATCGTGTACGTGCAGTTCCGCGGCATCGTGGACCGCAACCTGGACCAGTTCCGCAGCCCGGGCCGGCAGGTGATCGTCGCGCCGCAGGCGTTCAAGACCGGCGAGGTGATCGCGTTCAACGAGGCGCGGAAAGCCTGATGCCGCCGCCACGCGGGCTCGGACCCGGCGGGTGCGCGGCACCTCCGCCCCGTCCCTCCCTCTTCGAGGTCAATGTGGGGATGGATGCCGGCAGCCCGGATTCTCCTCCTGACCTGCCCGTTGCAGGGCCGAACCAGGACCAGCCGCGGTGCCACCGGAGCTGCTAGCCGAAGCCATCCTCGCGGGCATTCTGCTCGGCTGCTTCTACGCCGCGGTGAGTATCGGGCTGTCGATCGCCTTAGGTCTGCTAGACGTTCCCCACATTGCGCATCCCGCGTTTCTCGTGCTGGGCGGCTACGGCGTCTACCTGCTCGGTCAGCACGGCGTCGATCCGCTGCTTGCGGGCGCGCTGCTGACGCCGGTTTTCTTCGCGATCGGCGTGGCGGTGTACCGCTTCTACCACGCCGCCTTCGAGCGCCGCGGCAGCGACACCGGCCTGCGCGGGCTGGCGTTCTTCTTCGGCGTGGCGTTCATCGTCGAAGTGGCGCTGATCGTGACGTTCGGCGTGGATCAGCGCATGGTGGAGGCAGCCTACATCGGCGCCGGCGTCTCGCTCGGCGAGTTGCGCCTGCCGATGCGCATGCTGGTGGCCTTCGGCGTGGCCCTGCTGCTCACTGTGTCGCTGTCGCTGTATCTCGCAAAGACCTTCAGCGGCCGCGCCATCCGGGCGGTCGCGCAGGACCAGACCGCGCTGGCGCTGATGGGCGCCGATCCGGTGCGCGTGAAGCAGTGGGCGTTCGGCATCGCGATGGGCACCTGCGCGCTCGCCGGGGCGCTGCTGATCATCGTCGCGCCGATCGAGCCGGGCCTCGGGCGCCTGTACATCGGCCGCGCGTTTTGCGTCGCCGTGCTCGCGGGGCTCGGCAGCATGAAGGGCACGCTGGCCGCCGGCGTGATCCTGGGTGTGGCCGAAAGCATCGTGCTCACTTCCCTCGGCGCCTCGTGGGCGCCGGCGGTGGCTTTCGGGCTGCTGCTGCTGGTGCTGGCCGTGCGGCCGGCCGGACTGTTCGGGCGCTGAGAATGGCGCGCGACTGGACCTGGTTCGCGATCGGCGCGCTCATCGCGCTGGCCGCCGCCGCGCTGCTGACCCGCACCGTCGCCAACGAGTACTTCTTCTTCGCAGGCTACGTGGTGCTGCAGTTCGTCGTGCTCGCCACGGCCTGGAACATCCTGGGCGGCTACGCGGGCTACGTGAACTTTGGCTCCGGCGCCTTCTTCGCGATGGGGGCGTATACGGCCGTCGCGCTCATTAGAGCGTTCGAGGCGCCGCTGCCGGTGCAGATCGTCGCCGCCGCCGCGGTCACGGGCAGCATGGGATTCATGGTTGGCGCGCTGACCTTGCGCCTGCGCGGCATCTTCTTCTCCATCGCTACCGTCGCGATCGCCGTGATCTGCGAAACCGTGATCGTCAACTGGGGCTATGTCGGCGGCGCCCGCGGTGCCACCGTGCTGCAGCCGGAGGCGCCCGCCTGGTTCGCCTCGTACACGCGGCTGCTGTTCGTGACGATGGCGCTGCTGGCCGTGCTGGCGGTGGCGCTCGCACGCTACATCGAAACCTCGTGGATCGGGCGCGGCCTGCGGGCGATCCGCGACAGCGAAGAGGCAGCGGAGTCGGTGGGAGTGCCGACCTTGCGACTCAAGCTGTTCGCCGCCACGGCCTCCGGCGCGCTGATGGGCGTGGCGGGTGCACCGTTCCCTATGTACATGAGCTTCATCGAGCCGGTGTCGGCCTTCAGCCTCAACTACGCGGTGTCGGCGCTCGCGATGCCCATCATCGGCGGTACGGCAAGCTGGATCGGCCCGGTGATCGGCGCGCTGCTGCTGGGCTCGGTGCAGCAGCTGGTCACGGTGACCATCTCCTCCGAGCTGAACGTCCTGGTAATCGGCGTGCTGCTGGTAATCTTCGTGGTCGCCGCCCCGCACGGGATTCTCGGACTGCTGCAGAGGCTGTGGGGCCCGGCCCGCCCGCCCCTCGCGGAGGACCGCCGGCGAAAGGAAGCGGGAAAATTGAGCGCCCGCCTGCCGCGGCCCTTCCTTTCCGCCCGCGGGAGAAGGCCGGGGAGAGGGGGAAAGCGATGACCTCGCCGCTGCTCGAAGTCCGCTCGGTCTCGAAGCACTTCGGCGGCTTCGCCGCGCTGTCGGACGTGAGCCTCGCGGTGAGCCCTGGGGA
Organism: Burkholderiales bacterium; assembly: GCA_035512195.1. Lineage (GTDB taxonomy): Bacteria > Pseudomonadota > Gammaproteobacteria > Burkholderiales > Eutrophovitaceae > DATKEK01. The sequence goes on along the minus strand of DATKEK010000324.1, from coordinate 8,655 downwards.
ACGCTTGGGCATCATCGGGCCGAACGGCTCGGGCAAGACCACGCTGATCAACTGCATTGCCGGCGCGCTGCGCAGCGACGCCGGATCGATCGCGTTCAGGGGCGCAGACATCACGCGCCTCGCGCCGCACCGGCGCGCGCGGCTTGGCATCGCGCGCAGCTTCCAGGTGCCGCGCCCGTTCGCCAGCATGACGCTGGCCGAGAACGTCGCGGTGCCGCTCGAATACGTGACGCACCGCGGGGCGCTGCACACGACGGATGTGCGCAGCGAGGCGGAGACGGTGCTCGAGCGGATGGGGCTCGGCGGCAAGGCGCATGTGCCGGCCGACAGCCTGACCCAGATCGATCTGCGCAAGCTCGAGCTGGCCCGCGCGATGGCGGCGTGCCCGAGCCTGCTGATCCTGGACGAAGTGATGGCAGGCCTGTCGCCGGTGGAGGTGGACGAGGTGCTCGGCATTCTGTTCGGCGTGAGTGGCCAGGGCGTCACCGTCATCATGATCGAGCACATCATGCGGGCGATCATGCGTTTCTCCGAGCGCGTGGTGTGCCTGGACGCGGGCAGCATCGTCGCCGAGGGCACGCCGGCGCAGATCGCCGCCGACGCCAACGTGCAGAAGATCTACCTCGGTGCTTGAACTCAACATCGAAGGGTTGGAAGCGGGCTACGGCGCCGTGCGCGTGCTGCACGGTGTGTCGCTCGCGGTGCGCGGCGGCGAAACGGTGGCCTTGCTCGGCACCAACGGCAACGGCAAGAGCACGCTCATGAAGTGCATCATGGGGCTGCTCCCGCCGACGCACGGGTCCATCGTTCTGCGCATCGACGCCGGCGAGCGCATCGAGCTGGCCGGGAAGCGGCCGCAGGAGATCGTGGGTCTCGGCGTGGCGATGGTACCCGAGGGCCGGCGGCTGTTTCCGCGGCTGACGGTCAAAGAGAACCTGATGCTCGGCGCCTTCCGCCGCGAGGCGCGCGCCGGCATCGGGCGCAACCTGGCGGTGTGCTACGAGGCTTTCCCGATGCTGCGCGAGCGTGCGGGCCAACTCGCCGGCAACCTGAGCGGAGGCCAGCAGCAGATGCTGGCCATCGCGCGTGCCATCATGTCCGCCCCGCGGCTGCTGCTGATCGACGAGCCGTCGGTGGGGCTCTCGCCCGTGCTGGTGAAGCAGACCATCGACATGATCGGCACGCTCAAGCGCCAGTTCGGCCTGACGGTGCTCATGGCCGAACAGAACTTCCATGAGGCGAGCCGTATCGCCGACCGCGGCTACATCCTGGTGCACGGCGAGATCGCCTTCGAAGGCAGGAACCTGCTCGAGCTGCAGCAAAGCGAGCTGGTGAAGAGCTACTACCTCGGGGCCTGACGCGACGGCACTGGGCGCAGACGGCAACGAGTCGAGGAGAAGACGATGACATCCAGACCGCAGATCGCCTGGATCGGCGCGGGCCGCATGGGCGTGCCGATGGCGGGCTTCGTCCTCACCGCCGGCTATCCGGTAGCGGTGTATTCGCGCAGCGCGGAGAACCGGCGCAAGCTGGTCGACCGGGGCGCACGCGAAGCGGCGTCCGTGGCCGACTGTGTACGCGCCGCGGACATCGTCTTTACTTCGTTGCCGGACGATGCGGCGCTGCGCAGTGTGGCGCTCGGGCCCGACGGCGTGCTCGCCGGCGTGAAGGCCTCGGCGGTGTTCGCCGACACCAGCACGGTGTCGGCGCAGGCATCGGGCGAAGTGGCCCGGGAAGCTGCCGTGCGCGGCATCGCCTACCTGCGGATGCCGATCTCCGGCAATGCCGCCTCCGCGCAGCGCGGCGAGGTCACCGCCATGGCCTCCGGCCCGCAGGAGGCCTGGCAGCGGATCCGGCCGGTGGTGCAGACCTTCAGCAGCGGGCAGACCTACCTCGGCGGCGGCGAGGAAGCGCGCTACATGAAGCTGGTGGTGAATGCGCTGGTAGTGAACTTCGCGCAGACCATGGCGGAAGCCTTCGCGCTGGGACGCAAGGCGGGTCTCGACTGGAACCTGATGCTGGATACGATCGCGCACAGCACCATCGCCTCGCCGTGGCTGAAGACCAAGATCGCCCTGCTCAAGCCGCGCGACTTCACCGTAACCATGAGCACGCGCCTGATCATGAAGGACCTCGACCTTATGCTGGCGGCCGCGCGCGAGCACGACGTGCCGATGCCGCTGACCGCGGTCACGCGCCAGCTGATGCAAGCGGTCGCCGGCGCCGGCTACGCCGAGGAGGACTACATGGCCGCCATCAAGGTGGCGGAGGCACAGTCCGGACTTTCCGCCGAAACGATGGACCGGCTGCCATGACACCGCGAACGGGCGTTTCCAGGCCCCGCGTCCTGATCGTCGGCGGCTCGCTCTCCGGACTGCTGGCGGGCAACCTGTTCCATCGCCTGGGCTGGGACGTCGCGGTGTTCGAGCGCACCGCCGGGGTGTTGGAAGGCCGCGGCGCCGGCATCACCATCCTGCCCGGACTGGTCGAGCCGTTCCGCGCCGCCGGGGTGAACGCGACCGAGGAGTCGCTCGGCGTGATGCTGCCGGCGCGCATCGCGCTCGACGCGGCGGGCCGCATCGTGGCGCAGCGCGACTTTCCGCAGGGAATGACCTCGTGGGGCCGCCTGTACGAAGCACTGAAGTCGGCGTTCCCCGCCGAGCGCTACCACGCCGGCATGAGCGTGGAACGCATCGAGCAGAGCACGGACACGGTGACCGCGCACTTCGCCGGCGACGGGCGGGCAGAGGGCGATCTGCTGATCGGCGCAGACGGCCTGCGCTCGACCGTGCGCGCGCAGTGCCTGCCGGAGATCAAGCCGTTCTATCCGGGCTACATCGCATGGCGCTGCCTGGCGGAAGAAAGCGCGCTGTCCGCCGCCACACACGCGACGCTGTTCGACCGCTACGCGGTCTGTGTCGCCCCGGGACAGCAGGGCATCGGCTACGCGGTGCCGGGCCGCGACCACGCGACGCAGCCGGGGCGGCGCCAATACAACGTGGTCTGGTACCGTCCGGTGCCGGAGCACGATCTGCCCGGCCTGATGACCGACGCCGCCGGGCGCCGCCACCTGAACGGCATCTCTCCTTCCCTGATCCGCAGCGAGGTGCGCGAGGAGATGGTGGAAACCGCGCAGCAGGTGCTGGCGCCGCAGTTCGCCGAGGCGATCCGCCGCGCAAGTCTGCATTTCTTCCAACCGATCGTCGACCTGGAGTCGCCGCGCACGGTGTTCGGACGCGTGGTCATCGTCGGCGACGCGGCCTTCGTCGCCCGGCCGCACGTGGCGATGGGCGTGCCCAAGGGCGCGGGCGACGTGATCGACCTGGTCGAAGCGCTACGGCACGGCGGCGCGGATCTGTCCGGCGGGCTGCAGGCGTACGAGCAGAGACGGCTGCGACTGGGCAACGCGATCGTCGCGCGCGGCAAGTATCTCGGCGCTTACATGGAGGCACAGCTCAAGTCCGATGAGGAACGCCGCCGCGCGCAGGCGGCACGCATCCCGGAGCAGGTGATGATGGAAACCGCAGCGCCGGTGAACTACGAGCAGTGCCTCGACGGCGCGAATCCGACGCGGGCATAGACCGCGGCGGGTGGCCCGGGGGCGGTTTCCTTTCGGGCCGTCTGCACCAGCGTTCGCGCTGCGGCCAGCCTGCGCCGGATCAATGCGCGCTCGCGGGAGTTTGCTTTGTCGCCGCGGCCGGCATAAATTCGCGCGGCATGGCGCCTGCCGGCGGCCTGTGCGCCCGAGACGGCGGTTTGACGTACGATCGACGGGCCGCTGCCGGGGCCGCGTCAGTTGAAGAGAACACCGACGATGAAAATCCTTCCGCGCCTATGGCTCGCCGTCCTGCTGCTCGCCGCCGGTGCGGCGCACGCACGGGACAAGGTGACTTTCCTCACCAACTGGTATGCGCAGGCCGAGCACGGCGGCTTCTACCAGGCGGTGGCGGAAGGCATTTACGCGAAGCACGGTCTCGAAGTGACGGTGCGCATGGGCGGGCCGCAGGTGAACGTGATGCAGTTGCTGCTCGCGGAGCGCGCGGATTTCGTCATGGGCTACGACATACAGGTGCTGCAGGCAGTGGAACAGAAGCTGCCGGTGGTCACGGTCGGCGCGGTGTTCCAGTCCGACCCGGTGGTGCTGATTGCGCACCCGGATGTCAAAGAGATCGAGGACCTGAAGACCCGCACGCTGCTGATCGGGCAGGCGAGCGAGACCACGTTCTGGCCGTGGGCGAAGGCGCGCTTCGGTTTCACCGACCGGCAGAAGCGGCCGTATGCGTTCAGCGTCCAGCAGTTCCTGGTCGACCGCAACGTCGCGCAGCAGGGTTACGTCACCTCCGAGCCCTACATCATCGAGAAAGCCGGCGTCAGGCCGAAAGTCTTTCTGCTCGCCGAGTACGGCTATCCGCCTTATGCGCAGACCATCGTGACGCTGGAGAAAACGGTCAGGCAGCGTCCGGACGTGGTGCAGCGCTTCTACCAGGCGACCACCGAGGGCTGGAAGAGCTACCTGGCGAATCCCGCGCTCGGCAACGCGCTGATCAAACGCGACAACCCGGAGATGGCGGACGACACAGTCGCCAACGGCGTGGCGACGATGAAGCGCTACGGACTGGTCGACGGCGGCGATGCGAAATCGCTCGGCATTCTGGCGATGACCGACGCGCGCTGGAAGCAGACTTTCGACTTCATGGTCGGCGCCGGGATGCTTCGCGCCGACACGGACTGGCGGCGCGCGTACACGCTGGAATTTGTGCGCAGGGCCAAAGTCCTGCCCTAACTTTCCGCAGCGCCACGGTTTTCCTTACGCTGCAGCGCAGCGGATTCGCATCGCTTATGCCTTGCCCGCCGATACCCTTTTGGCAGGGCCCGGGACCGGCCTATACTCCCCATGCAACGCCGATCACAGCAATAACCAACCACACGGAGGAGGCTGGCGATGGCGCGTTTCGAAACGGAGCGGATCCGTACCCTCGCCCTTGTCGGCCAGGGCGGCTCCGGAAAAACCACCCTGGTCGAAAGCCTGCTCGAGCGGACCGGCGCGATCGGCGCTGCCGGCTCGGTCGAGCGCGGGTCGACCGTCTGCGATTACGACGCCCGCGAGAAAGACCACGGCCACTCGGTCAAGCTCGCAGTCGCCAACCTGGTACACGACAACACGCTGATCCACCTGCTCGACGCCCCCGGCTACCCGGATTTCGTCGGCCACGCGCTGCCGGCCCTGTCGGCGGTCGAGACCGCGGCGATCGTGATCAATGCGCAAAGCGGCATCGAGCTGATGACGCGCAGGATGATGCAATGGGCCGAGAATCGCGGGCTGTGCCGCATCATCATTGTCAACCGCATCGACGCGGACGGCGTGGACTTGGCGCAGGTGCTCGCCGACATCCAGGAAGAGTTCGGCGACGAGTGCCTGCCGATCAATCTGCCGGCAAAGAACAACAGCGAAGTGGTGGATTGCTTTTTCAGGCCGGAAGGCGAATCCGACCTGATACCGATGGAAAAGGCACACGTCGCGCTGGTCGACCAGGTAGTGGAAGTCGACGAAGAACTGATGGCGCTGTATCTGGATCAGGGGCACGTGACGCCGGCGCAGCTGCACGAACCGTTCGAGCGCGCGCTGCGCGAAGGCCATCTGATACCGGTGTGTTTCGTATCGGCGCGCACCGGCGCCGGGATGGACCTTCTGCTGAAAATATTGGCCGAGCTGATGCCGAACCCGGCGGAAGGCAATCCGCCGCCCTTTCTGCGCGGCGAGGGCGCGGAAGCCAAACCGCTGCGCGCGCAGCCCGACCCGTCGAAGCACGTGCTGGCGCATGTGTTCAAGGTCGAGATCGACCCCTTCATCGGCAAGCTCGGCGTATTCCGCATCCATCAGGGGACGATCACCCCGAACACGCCGCTGTTCATCGGCGACGCGCGCAAACCGTTCAAGGTGAGCCATCTCTACCGCCTGCAGGGCAAGACCCACACCGAGGTGAACGAAGGCGTGCCCGGCGATATCTGCGCGGTCGCCAAGGTGGACGACATCCACTTCGATGCGGTGCTGCACGACTCGCAGGAAGACAGCCACATCCACCTGAAGCCGCTGGATTTCCCGCAGCCGGTGTTCGGACTCGCGTTGGAGGCGACGCGTCACGGCGACGAACAGAAACTCGCCGACGTGCTGCACAAGGTCGCCTCCGAGGACCCAACGCTGCACGTCGAGCACGATGCCGCGCTCAACGAGACAGTGATACGCGGGCTCGGCGACCTGCACCTGCGGCTGACGCTGGAGAAGATGGAAAAGCAGTACAACATGCAGTTGAAGACACGCCCGCCACGCGTGCCCTATCGCGAAACCATCACCCTCAAGGCGGAGGGCCACTGCCGGCACAAGAAACAGACCGGCGGCGCCGGACAGTTCGGCGAAGTGTTCCTGCGCATCGAGCCGCTGCCACGGGGCTCCGGATTCGAATTCGTCGACGCAGTCAAAGGCGGCGTGATTCCAAACCAGTTCATCCCGGCGGTCGAGAAGGGCGTGCGCCAGGTGCTGACCTCCGGACCGGTCTCGGGCCACGAAGTGCAGGACGTGCGGGTGATCGTCTACGACGGCAAGAGCCACACGGTCGACTCGAAGGAAGTCGCATTCGTCGCCGCCGGACGCAAGGCATTTCTCGACGCGGTGAGCAAGGCGAAACCGATCCTGCTGGAACCGATAGTCGGCATCGAGGTAACGGTGCCGCAGTCGGCGATCGGCGATGTCAGCGGCGATCTGTCCGGGCGCCGTGGCCAGGTGAACGGCAACGACACGCTCGCCGGCGGCATGGTGAGGCTGACCGGCAAAGTGCCTCTGGCGGAACTGGAGAATTACCAGTCGCGCCTGAAGTCCGTCACCGGCGGCGCCGGTTCCTACAAAATCGAGTTCAGCCACTACGAACAGGCGCCGCCGAACGTCCAGCAGCAACTCACCGCCGCCCACAAACCCGCGCACGCGGAGGACTGAAAGCTTTCACCGCAAAGGCGCGAAGAACGCAAAGAAATCTGGAAACAGCACCTCAACCACCAAGAGCACCAAGCACACCAAGGAAAAGCCTTGAGGCTGTCTTGAACTTCCCGGTGTGCCTTGTGGTTCACACCCGCTTATTTCTCCCGGAGCAGGTCAGATCTCTCGCCGCCGGAATCATCCAAGGGCTCCAGGAAGCAAAGGTTCGAATTCGATTCTCTTGGTGCGCTTGGTGTACTTGGTGGTTCACGCCTTTGCTTTGCCTGTTTCTCTCGTCCCACTGCCTTCGGGTAAACTTCTGTCGCCATGAATCTGGAACGCATCACCGTCGAATTCGCGCCCGAGGACGACCGGCTCCTTGTGCGGGTGCATTTCTCCGGCTCGCAGGAAGTGCTGTTCTGGCTCACGCGCAGGCTGGTCAAGCGGTTCTGGCCGGTGTTGCTGCAGATGGCGCAGTCCAAGCCGGATATCCAGCGTCAGGCGAATCCGGAGGCACGCAAGGCGCTGGTCGGATTCGAGCACGAGAAAGCGCTGAAGGAAGTGCAGTTCACCAAGGCGGTCAAGGAGCCGAACCGCACGCATCCGCTCGGAAACGAGCCGATGCTGGTCTCGCGCATCCGTGCAAGGCGCAACGACAAGGGTCTGACCGTGCTGTCGATGATGCCGAAGGAAGGCAACGGCATCGACCTGACGCTCGGCGACAACCTGCTGCACGGCATGATGAAACTGATCCAGGACACGGTAGCGAAAGCCGAGTGGGACTTGCAGCTCGGCGTACCGACCATGGACCTGCCGGCAACCGACGACACCGGCACCATTCGCACACTGAACTAGGTTTCAACCAGAACAGAGGTACAACTTCGAACCACCAAGGGCACCAAGGACACCAAGAAAATCCGCCTATTTGTTCTCTTGGTGTGCTTGGTGTGCTTGGTGCCCTTGGTGGTTCGGTTTTCTGGGGTTCTGATAAACGCTTTCACACCGGTACATGACCGCATCCACACAGACGTTTCGCAGTGACGCCAAGGTAATCGGCCTGGTCGGGCTGGCGCATGGGACTTCGCACTTCTTTCACCTGATCCTGGCGCCGCTGTTTCCGTGGCTGAAGATCGAGTTCGGGCTGTCGTATGCGGAACTCGGTCTGCTGATGACGGTGTTTTTCGTGATCTCCGGCACCGGGCAGGCGCTCGCGGGTTTCGTGGTGGACCGCATCGGCGCGCTGCCGGTGTTGTTGTCCGGCATCGCGCTGCTGGCGCTGTCTGCGCTCGGGCTGGCGGCGAGCCAGAGCTACACGATGCTGCTCGCGTTCGCCGCGGTCGCGGGCCTCGGCAACAGCGTGTTCCACCCCGCCGACTTCACGCTGCTCAACCGCCGTGTGAGCACGCCCCGCCTCGGGCACGCATTCAGCGTGCACGGGCTTTCCGGCACGCTCGGCTGGGCGGCCGCCCCGGTGTTCCTCGCAGGGATCGCCACGATCGCGAACTGGCGCATCGCTCTGCTCGCCGCCGCCGCACTGGCATTCGTCGTGCTGCTGGTACTGGTGATTCTGCGCGACCTGCTCGACCCGCGCGAAGTCTCGGAGGCGGTTACCAGAACCCGCCACGAAGCGGATGGCGCCGGCACGCTCGGATTTCTGCGCCTGCCGGCAGTCTGGTTGTGCTTCGCCT
>DATKEK010000323.1:0-7090 GCA_035512195.1 Burkholderiales bacterium | reverse complement strand
AGTTCCGGCGTATTCAGCGAGTCGGGCAGTTCATCGAATGCCGCCGCGATATCCGGCTGCGCGCTCAGGTATTCCCGCAGCCGCGCGCCGGCATACAGGCCGTCGTCGAAGCCGTACCAGCGCTCCTTGAAAAAGATATGGCCGCTCATCTCTCCGGCCAGCGGCGCGCCGCTCTCCTTCATCTTGGCCGTGATCAGCGAGTGCCCGGTTTTCCACATCACCGGTTTGCCGCCGTGCCGGGCAATCCACGGCGCAAGCGCACGCGTGCACTTGACGTCGAAAATGATCTCGGCGCCGGGGTTGCGCGAAAGCACGTCGGCAGCAAACAGCATGAGTTGGCGGTCGGGGTAGATCAGCTTGCCCGCCTTGGTCACCACGCCGAGGCGGTCGCCGTCGCCGTCGAAGGCGAGCCCGATCTCGGACTGGCCGCGCGCGAGCGCCGCAGTCAGGTCCTGCAGGTTTTTCGGTTGCGAGGGGTCCGGATGGTGGTTCGGAAAGGTGCCGTCCACCTCGCAGAACAGTTCTTCCACCTCGCAGCCGAGCGCGCGGTACAGTTTCGGCGCAAAGGCGCCCGCCACGCCGTTGCCGCAGTCGATCGCGATTTTCATCGGACGCTTCAGTTTGAGATCGCCGGTAATGCGCTCGATGTAGATGTCGGCGATCGCGCGGACTTCGTAGCCACCGGAGCCTGTGGCGAGATCGTTCTTCTCGATGCGCGCGCGCAGCGCCTGGATCTGTTCGCCCGACAACGTGTTGCCGGCGATCATCATTTTCAGGCCGTTGTAATCGGGCGGATTGTGGCTTCCGGTCACCATCACGCCGCTGCCGGTCTCGAATCGGTGCGCGGCGAAATACAGCATCGGCGTGGTGACCTGGCCGACGTCGATCACGTCGACGCCCGCGCCCTGCAGTCCCCGCGCGAGCGCCTGCGCGAGTTCCGGACCGGACAGTCTGCCGTCGCGGCCGATGCAAACGGCCTTGCGTCCGCACGCGCGTGTCTCGGTGCCTATCGCGCGGCCGATGGTTTCCACTGCCTCGACCGTCAGCGTCTTGCCGACGATTCCGCGAATGTCATAGGCCTTGAAGATCTCTTTGGCTGGAACGGTCATGGCTCTCTCGTTCTGGATTGAAGGTGAAGCATGCGATTATTGGCGCACGCCGATCCGCATCCGGCAGGGGAATGTGCCGGACGCAGCGATTATCCCACGCGAGGGAGATTCACCGGAAAGGCGTCAGGCGCGCGCGGAGAGAAATCGCAGCAGCCGGGCGGGCAACCAGTCGAGCGTGCCGGGAGGGCGTCCGGAAACAAAGCCGACATGCCCTCCGCTGTTCAGGAATTCACTCTCGATGGCACCAGGCAGTTCCTGCGGCGCAGGCAGATGACTGCCGGGCAGGAAGGGATCGTTGCGCGCGTGCACCAGTAGCGTCGGTACGCGGACCGAACCCAGGTCCCGCTTGCTGCTTGCGCGATGCCAGTAGTCGTCCACGTCGCGGAATCCGTGTAGCGGCGCGGTGAACGCATCGTCGAACTCGCGCAGCGTGCGCGCGTGTTCGACGCGGTCGCGGTCGAACAGCCCGGGGTATCGCGCATGCTTCTCCAGGCCTTTGCGTTTCAGGCTGTGCAGGAAATGCCGTCCGTAGACGCGGCCCAGGCCCGCGCTCAGGCGAGCGCCCGCCGCAGTCAGATCGATCGGCGCGGAGATTGCGGCTGCTGCTTGCACAAGCTGGCCAGCCGCCGAACCTTCCCTCGCCAGCCACTTGAGCAGCGCATTTCCGCCGAGCGAGACGCCGGCGGCGAAGACCGGGCGGCGAATGCGTTCGCGAACGATATTCAGCATCCAGCCGATTTCGTCCGCGTCGCCGGAATGGTAGGCGCGCGGCAGGCGGTTCGCTTCGCCGCTGCAGCCGCGGAAATGCGGAACCACGCCGCGCCAGCCTTGCACGCCAACCGCTTGCATGATCGCCGAAGCATAGTGACTGCGCGAGCAGCCCTCCAGGCCGTGAAACAGCACGACGACCGGGGACGCCGGTCCGCCGGCATCCAGCCAGTCGAAGTCGACGAAATCGCCGTCGTCGGTATTGACGCGCTCCCGCCGGTAATGCGGAGGCGCGCTCTGCAACGCGAAGAACGGATAGATCGTCTGCAGGTTTCCGCCGGGCAGCCACCAGGGGGCGCGATAGTTCATGCGCGTGCTCAGTGCAGGACCGAAGGAGACTCCGCATCTGGCGCAATCGGCGCGGAAAGCGGCGAGGCATGGTGCATGAACATGCGCCACCCGCGGTCGGTCAGCAGGTAGACATTGGTGGCGAGTACCGGTGTCGGCGGCCTCGCGTCGCCCACGATCGTCACGTGTTCGTACAAACTGTGGAGATGCAGCATGCGGCCGGGAAGAGCCTTGAGCCCGACCAGCTGAAACTTCAGTTGCGTTCCCTGTGCAAAGATCTGCCGCCAGGATTCCCGCACCTCGACCAGTCCGACATGGCGCGGCCCTGCCGGGTGCACGCAGACGATTTCCTCTTCCTCCGCCCACACGTCGACCATCGCCGGCAGATCGGCAAGCTCGAAGGCCCGGTAAAACGCCCGCTCGGCATCCTGCGGCGTGGCAAACCTGTTTGCAATCATTGCGGTCGGGTGAGGCGGTTGACTTCCTGCAGCATCTGTTGCGGCTGCAGTTGCATCATGCAGTTGAAATGCCCGAGCGGGCAAACGCGTTTGAAGCACGGGCTGCATGGCAGATCGAGCTTCACCACCCGTGCCGTGTCCGACAGCGGCGGCGTGAACGCGGGCGAACTGGATCCATAGATCGCGACGGTTGGCCGGCGCAGTGCCGCCGCGACATGCATCAGGCCGGAGTCGTTGGTCACCACCAGATCGGCCGCCGACAGCAGCACGACCGCTTCATCGAGGGAGGTTACGCCGCAGACATTGCGCACGCCTGTTCCGGCCGCATCGGCAATCTGCCGGCCAATGTCCGCGTCCTTTGCGGAACCGAGCAGCCACACCTCGTAGCCGTCTTGCGTCAGCGATCGGACGAGGCGGGCGAAATACTCCGCCGGCCAGCGCTTGGCGGGTCCGTATTCGGCTCCGGGGCAGAAACAGGCGAAGCGCTGCGGCTTGCGGGTGTCGAGGCGGGAGAAAACCATGTTGGCTTCGTCCACGCCTGCGTTCAGCCGTGGCGGCGCAAGCGGACGCGAAAGCGTGGAGGACGCGTCCTGCGCCAGCCAGGCGAAGCGCTCCACCATCAGCGGCAGTGCCTTTCTGTCCAGGCGCCGCGCATCGTTCAGCAGCCCATAGCGCATTTCCCCGACGAAACCCACGCGCCGGGGAATGCGTGCGATGAAGGGGACCAGCGCGCTTTTCAGGGAATTGGGCAGCACGTACGCTGCGTGGTATCCGCGCGCCCGCAGTACCTTGCCGAGATCTGCGCGCCTGCGCAGCGCCAGTTCGCCGTGGGCAAAAGGGTTCTCGAGGGTATCCGCGACCTCGGACATGCGCCGGTATACCGGCAACACCCACGCGGGCGCCAGCACGTCGATCTGCGCATCCGGCTGTTTATCCTTGATGCGCGCAAGCAGCGGCTGCGAAAGTACCGCATCGCCGACCCAGGACGGCGCGACGATCAGAATCCGCATGAGGCACGGATGAAGGATGAAGGATGCAGGATGAAGTACTGGACGCGCTGCGCGCATCCCTTGCTTCCGCCTTCCGCCTTCATCCTTCCGAATAGAAGGCGCACGTCAATGCGCCGGTTTGGCGCCGCCTTTGAGGACGTAACGGGTGCCGCAGTACGGGCACAGCGCTTCGCCGGTGTCTTCGATGGTGAGGAAAACCCGCGGATGCGCGTTCCACAGAATCTGCTTCGGGGTCGGGCAGTGCAGGGGCAGGTCGGCGGCGGTCACTTCGACCAGCCGCGCCCTGTTTGCGGTCTTGCCGTTCTCCATCAGTAAACCGCCGTGAGCCAGTCCTGATGCTTGTCGGATTTGCCGTTCACCACGTCGAAGAACATCGACTGCAGTTTCTCGGTGATCGGCCCGCGCGTGCCGGTACCGATTGCCCGGCTGTCCAGCTCGCGGATCGGGGTGACCTCCGCCGCGGTGCCGGTGAAGAAAGCCTCGTCCGCGATGTACAGATCGTCGCGCGTCAGGCGTTTTGCGGTGACCTCGAGGCCGATGTCGCGCGCAAGCGTGATCAGGGTGTCGCGCGTGATGCCGATCAGCGCGGAGGTGAGTTCGGGTTCGTATATCTTGCCGTTCTTGACCACGAACAGGTTCTCGCCCGAGCCTTCCGCGACATAGCCATCCACGTCGAGCAGCAGCGCCTCGTCGTAGCCGTGGTCGAGCGCTTCCTGGTTGGCGAGGATGGAATTGGCATACGTGCCGGAATACTTGGCGCGGCACATGGTGACGTTTACGTGGTGGCGCGAGTAGCTCGAGGTTTTCACCCGGATGCCCTTTTCGATACCCTCGGCGCCGAGGTAGGCGCCCCACGGCCAGGTGGCGATCGCCACGTGCACTTGCGCGCCCTTGGGCGAAACGCCCATCTTTTCGGACCCGTAAAAGGCGATCGGCCGCACGTAGCAGGCTTCGAGCTTGTTCTCGCGCACGGTTTCCAGGCACGCCTTGACGATGGTTTCCCGGTCATACGGGATCTTCATCATGTAGATGTGTGCGGAATTGAACATGCGGTCGATGTGCTCGCGCAGCCGGAAAATCGCCGTGCCGCGGGCGGTCTTGTATGCTCGCAAGCCTTCGAACACCGCCAGTCCATAGTGCAGGGAATGCGTCAGCACATGGGTGGTGGCGTCGCGCCAGGGCACGAGCTTGCCGTCGTACCAGATGACGCCGTCGCGGTCGGCCATTGACATTGTTTCCGGCCCCCTGAAAAAAGCGGGAAGTTTACCGCAGATTAACGGCGGGAACGTATGATCGCGGTCTTCGCGCGCTTTGCTTGCGGTATCGGCGCCGGATGCTTTAATCTAATTCCTCCATGCCCGAAGCCCTGACGCCTGCTGCACCCGCGAATCTGCCTGCGTCCCGCGGACTGATCGGGCGCCTGGCGAATGCCGCGATCGAGGACGACGACGACGTCGTCGTCAGGCTGCAGAAGACGCTGCTGCTGTTTGCCAGCGGCCTGATGAACATCGCGGCGGTCATGTGGCTGGCGATCTACTGGTGGATGGGGTTGAAACTGTCGACTACCATCCCGCTCGGTTTCCAGATCCTGTCGGCGCTGGTACTGCTCATCTACTTGCGCACGCGGAACTTCGATTTTTTCCGGGTGGCGCAGCTTTCTCTTTTTCTGTTCTTTCCGTTCATCGTCCAATGGTCGATCGGCAGTTTCGTGAGTTCCTCGGGCATCGCGCTGCTGGCGGTGCTGGCACCGATCGGCGCGATGGTGTGCTACGGGCCGCGACAGTCGATTCCCTGGTTCTTCGCCTTCGTCGTGCTGACCGTGGTATCGGGACTGTTCGACTTCTTCCTGGCGACCGGCGAGGACTACGGCATCCCGATGCGGACCATCGCCGTGTTCTTCGTGCTGAACTTCACCATCATCTCCACCATTGTCTGGCTGCTGCTGCGCTATTTCGTGCAGCAGCGCGACCGCTACGAGGGCGCGCTGGCCGAGCAGCATTCCCTGGTGCGCGTCGAGCGCGAGAAATCGGAGCAACTGCTGAACAGCGTGCTGCCGACCCACATCGCAAACCGGCTGAAGCACAATCCCGGCACCATCGCGGACGGGTTCGCCGATATTTCGGTGATGTTCGCAGACATCGTGGATTTCACCAGGCTGGCCGAGGAACTGGCGCCTGGCCAGGTCGTGAGTTTTCTGGACGAGGTATTCACGCGCTTCGATGAGCTGGCCGGCAAGCATGGGCTGGACAAGATCAAGACCATCGGAGATGCCTACATGGTGGCAGGCGGGCTGGCAGGCGACCGCGTGAACTATGTCGATCACGTCGCGGAAATGGCGATGGAAATCATTGGGTTGGCGCAGAGCGATGCGACACTGCGCCGTTATGGCGTGCAGTTGCATATCGGCATTGCCACCGGGCCGGCGATCGCCGGCGTGATCGGCTCGACCCGGTTCATCTACGACGTCTGGGGCGATACGGTCAATGTGGCGGACAGACTGACCGCGGAAGCCTCGGGAGGGATGATCCTGGTCGACAAGACCACCTACCGCCGGCTCGGTCACCGCTACCAGTTCGAGGAAATCAAGGACATTCCGGTCAAGGGCAAGGGAAACATGACCGTCTACCGGCTTTCAGGCAGGCTGTTTTCGGTCGGTCGAGAGTAAACACCCGGCGCGGCTGTGGGGCCGCACTCCATCAGACGCGGTCCGCGTCGAAAATCCACTCCCACAGGTCGGTCACCGCGCGTGCGTGCATTGCAACCGCCTCGAGCGGTAGCCGGGCATAGCGTTCACCCTGCAGCCTGAGGGCATGCTGCAGGCGGCGGAACTCGCGATAGGCAGTGTGCGCAGCCTCGGATTCATCTTCCGGCAGCAAGCCGAGTTTCGTGGCAAGCCGCAGCAGCGCGAGGTTGCCGATGTTGCCGGTGAGTTCCTCGAACTCGTTCGCATATGCGAGCACCAGGTATTGCACGCTGAATTCCACGTCGACGATGCCGCCAGGGTCGTGCTTGACGTCGAACAGGCCGCTGGAGTTCGGATGGCTGTCGCGCATTTTCTGCCGCATCTGCACGACTTCCTGCTTCAGCGATTTGCGCTCGCGCGGCTTGCGCAGGACCTTGATCCGCGTTTTCTCGAATTCGGCGCCGATGTCGCCGTCTCCCGCGACGAAACGCGCCCGCGTCAGCGCTTGGTGCTCCCACACCCATGCCTTGTCCTGCTGATAGTCGCGGAATGCATCCAGGCTGCTCACCAGCAATCCCGCGGCGCCATTCGGACGCAACCGCAGGTCGGTGTCGTACAGCACCCCGGCCGAAGTCGCGCTGGTCAGCCAGGTATTCACGCGCTGCGCGAGCCGTGCGTAGGTTTCCTGCGCGGCGGTGTCGTCTTCGTCGTAGAGGAAAATGACGTCCAGGTCGGAGGCATAGCCGAGCTCCTTGCCGCCGAGTTTGCCGTAGC
>DATKEK010000322.1:0-2052 GCA_035512195.1 Burkholderiales bacterium | reverse complement strand
GGCTGGGGCCGCGCGCGACTGGAAGCGATGATCGCAAATCGTCCGGACTGGTGCGTGTCGCGGCAACGCAGCTGGGGCACGCCGATGGCGATGTTCGTGCATCGCGAGACCGGCGAGCCGCATCCGCGCACCGAAGAGCTGTTCGAAGCGGTGGCGCAGAGGGTCGAGCAGCAGGGCATCGAAGCCTGGTTCACGCTGTCAGAAGAGGAACTGCTCGGCGCAGACGCGAAAACCTACCGCAAGGTGCCGGACACGCTCGACGTCTGGTTCGACTCGGGCACCACGCACGCCTCGGTGCTGGAAAGGCGCGTTGAGCTGGCCAAGCCGGCCGATCTCTACCTGGAGGGCTCGGACCAGCATCGCGGCTGGTTTCAGTCGTCGCTGCTGACCGGCTGCGCGATCGACGGCCGCGCGCCGTACCGCGGGCTGCTGACCCACGGTTTCGTCGTGGCCGGCGACGGGCGCAAGATGTCCAAATCGCTGGGCAACGTGATCGCGCCGCAGAAAGTCATGGATACGCTCGGCGCGGACATCCTGCGCCTGTGGGTGGCCGCCACCGACTATTCCGGCGAGCTTTCGATTTCCGACGAGATCCTCAAGCGCGTGGTGGAAAGCTACCGCCGCATCCGTAACACCCTGCGCTTTCTGCTCGCCAACCTCGCCGATTTCGACGCGGCCCGCGACATGCTGCCGGCGGGCGAGTGGCTGGAGATCGACCGCTATGCGATGCAGATGACCGAACGGCTGCAGCGGCAACTGAATGCGGACTACGAACGTTTCGAGTTCCACCTCGTCGTGCAACGGCTGCAGACTTTCTGCTCCGAGGACCTCGGCGGTTTTTATCTCGATATTCTCAAGGACCGGCTCTACACCACCGGCAAGGCTTCGCAGCCCAGGCGCGCGGCGCAGAGCGCATTGCACCACATTGCGCACAGCCTGCTGCGGCTGATGGCGCCGGTGTTGTCATTCACCGCTGACGAGGCCTGGCCGGTGCTGACGCGCAATGCCGGCGACAGCGTGCTGTTGCACACCTGGTATGCGTTCCCGGACAGCGGCGAAAGCCTGCTCGCTAAATGGGACCGTGTGCGCGAATATCGCACCGGAGTGCAGAAGCGCCTGGAAGAAGTACGGGCCTCGGGCGGCATCGGTTCTTCCCTGCAAGCGGAAGTGGAGATCGCCGCTTCCGCCGAGCGACACGAGCTGCTCGCATCGCTCGGCGACGATCTGCGTTTCGTGCTGATCACCTCGCAGGCGAAGGTCGCCGGCGCGGGCTCTGCCGACAGCGAGCGGATCGATGTCGTGCCGTCTCCGCACGCGAAGTGCGAGCGCTGCTGGCACTACCGCGCCGACGTCGGCCACGACGCGGAACACCCGGAATTGTGCGGCCGCTGCACCGCGAACCTGTTCGGCGACGGCGAACCGAGGACCTATGCCTAGAGTTGCGCTATGGCTGGGTCTGAGCGTGCTGATCGTGGTGCTGGACCAGGTCACCAAGTACACCATCGCGCAGGTGCTGTCACCGGGCGATCGCGTAGCCCTGCTGCCGTTCTTCAGCCTGGTGCTCACCTACAACCCCGGCGCCGCGTTCAGTTTCCTGGCTTCTGCAGCGGGATGGCAGCGTTACTTCTTCATCGTCATCGCGCTGGTGGTGTCCGCGGTGCTGGTATGGATGATCGTCAAGAACCAGCAGGACCGGTTTCTGTGCCTCGCGCTCGCGCTGGTGCTCGGCGGGGCGATCGGCAACGTGATCGACCGCATGACCGTCGGCGCCGTGGTGGATTTCCTCCTGCTGCACTGGCGGCAGTATCACTGGCCGGCGTTCAACGTCGCCGATTCCAGCATTACCGTCGGTGCGGCCTTGCTGATCTGGGACGGCTTCGTGCGCTCGCGGGACGGCAAGTCGGGAGCGTCGTGAAGATCGAGGCGCACCTGGAGAGTCGAACTACTTGGGGTTGATGGTGCCTTAGTGATTAAATTTGTCTTATGAAAGTCCTGCTCGCCAAACCTCGCGGCTTCTGTGCCGGTGTCGACCGTGCGATCGATATCGTCGAG
>DATKEK010000321.1:0-6845 GCA_035512195.1 Burkholderiales bacterium | reverse complement strand
AGATAGCCCGCTTTTGCACGCAGGCTGCACCTGCCCGTCAGCGGTACCATGCACTTTGCGGCAGGTGACGGCATCCGCCGCAATACTTGAAAACGGAAACGGAATCGATGAAACCGAATGAACCCTTGACGCCTGGACAGGAGGTGCTGTTCGCGACCGCACAGCAGACCCTGCTTGCACCGGCCGGCCTCGATGCAGGTCAGCTGGATCGCGTGTTCCGCCACCTGATGGCGAACGACGTCGACTACGCCGATCTCTACTTTCAGTACACCCGCAGCGAAGGCTGGAGTCTGGAGGAGGGCATCGTCAAGTCCGGCAGTTTCAATATCGATCAGGGTGTCGGGGTCAGGGCGGTCAGTGGGGAAAAGACCGCGTTTGCCTATTCCGACGATATCAGCCTACCCTCGCTCGAATCGGCGGCGCGGACTACGCGCGCGATCGCGCGGCAGGGTGCAGTGGCGCGCGTGCGCGCGGACTTGCGCGGCAACCGGGCCGACCTTTACGCCGCGCGCGATCCGCTCGCCAGCCTGTCGGATGCGCACAAGGTTCGCCTGCTGGAGACGGTCGAGCGTTATGCGCGTGAATGCGATCCACGCATCACCCACGTGGTCGCACACCTGGCCGGGGTCTACGAAGTGGTACTGATCGCGCGCAGCGACGGCCTGCTCGCCGCGGACGTGCGTCCGCTGGTGCGCCTGTCGCTGCAGGTAATCGCGGAAGACAACGGGCGCCGCGAACAGGGAACGGCCGGCGGCGGCGGCCGCTTCGATTACGCCTACTTCGACGACGCGATATTGCGGGAGTACGCGCAGAAGGCGGTCGACCAGGCGATCGTCAATCTGTCCGCGCGTCCCGCGCCGGCTGGAACCATGACCGTGGTGCTTGGACCGGGCTGGCCGGGTGTGCTGCTGCATGAAGCGATCGGCCACGGTCTCGAAGGCGACTTCAACCGCAAGGGCAGCTCCGCCTTCAGCGGGCGCATCGGCGAGCGCGTCGCGGCACCCGGCGTCACCGTGGTGGATGACGGCACCATGCCGCTGCGCCGGGGATCGCTGGCGATCGACGACGAGGGCAACGCCAGCCAGCGTACCGTGCTGATCGAGAACGGCGTGCTGCGCGGCTATCTGCAGGACACGCTGAATGCGCGGCTGATGGGTGTACAGCCGACCGGTAACGGCCGGCGTGAATCCTACGCGCATGTGCCGATGCCGCGCATGACCAACACTTACATGCTGAACGGCGGGATGCCGCCGGAGGAGATCATCCGCTCGGTGAAGCATGGGCTTTACGCGGCGAACTTCGCCGGCGGGCAGGTCGATATCGTCAGCGGCAAGTTCGTGTTTTCCGCGTCCGAGGCCTACATGATCGAAGACGGCAGATTGACCCATCCGGTCAAGGGCGCGACCCTGATCGGCAACGGACCGGACGTGCTCACCCGCGTGTCGATGACCGGAAACGACATGGCGCTCGACTCCGGCATTGGCACCTGCGGCAAGGAAGGGCAGAGCGTGCCGGTCGGTGTCGGCCATCCGACGCTGCGCATCGACGGCCTCACGGTCGGCGGCACCAGGGCCTGAGCGGACTTTCCGCGCAGGGCAGGAACGACCATGCGCGGCCGGCGTCGTGGCCACATTGCGCATGCGCGCCTACAATAAGCGCCTTTTGCGGGCGTCCCGATGATTCTCATCCTGAACGAAAACACCGATCCGGAGAGCGACGACTACCGGCAGCTGATGCATGCGCTCGGGCAACTGCGCAACATCGCCAACCGGGTTCACCGCATCCAGGGCACCGAGCGCGCGGTCACCGAGATCTACCTGATCGGCGACACCAAGACGCTGCTGGTGGAGGAAATGCAGGCGCTGCCCTGCGTGCAACAGGTGATCCGCGTGTCGGAGGAGTATCGCGTCCTCGGACGGCACAAGGGCGACAACCGGTCTGCGCATTTCGATTACCAGGGTCTGCGGTTCGGGCAGGATACGCTGCACGTGTTTGCCGGTCTGTGCGCGGTGGACGTGCGCGAGCATGTCGAGCTGATGCTGCGGGCGCTGCGCGACAACGGCCAGCAATGTACCCGCATGGGCGCCTACAAGCCGCGCACCAGCCCATACTCTTTCCAGGGTCACGGCAAGAACTGCCTGCCCTGGGTATTCGAGCTCGCGGGAAAGTACGGCATCAAGGTGATCGCGATGGAGGTCACCCACGAATCGCACGTCGATGAGATTCGCGAGGCACTGCGCACGACCGGCAATCCCACCGGTGTGTTGCTGCAGATCGGCACGCGCAATACGCAGAATTTCGAACTGCTGAAGAAAGTCGGCCGTCAGCAGGAGTTTCCGGTACTGATCAAGCGCGGCTTCGGCATCACGCTGGACGAATCCCTGAACGCGGCGGAGTACCTCGCCAGTGAAGGCAATACCAAAGTGGTGTTCGGGCTGCGCGGGATGAAGACCAATCTCGGCGACCCGCACCGCAATTTCGTCGATTTCGCGCATGTGCCGGCGGTCAAGCGACTCACGCGCATGCCGGTCTGCATCGATCCCAGCCATTCGGTGGGGACGCGCAGCGCTTCGCCCGACGGCATTCTCGATCTCTGCCATGTCACCGTGCAGGGGGTGGTTGCGGGCGCGAACATGGTGCTGGTGGATTTTCACCCGCATCCGGGCAAGGCGCTGGTCGATGGGCCGCAGGCCCTGAAGCTGGAGGAATTGCCGTATTTTCTGGAGGACGTGGCGATCGCCCGCGAGGCCTACCTGAAGCGGGTGGAGGCTGTGCGGCGCCTTTCTGCCGCCGGTTGAGCGCCTTTACCCGCCCGGCGCGCTCCCGCATAATGCCGTGGGTACTGAAGGGAGCGGGGGCTTGCACGGCGGAGCCTCGAACAGGGAACCCAAGTTGAACAACATGGCCGACGATCCGATCCAGGCGCCGCAGAATGCGCTGTTGCCGACTCTCGAGCACCTCGGAGAGGGGACCGCGCTTGCCACGCAGATCTTCGAGATGATCGGCCATTCCAAGTTCTTCGCGGATTTCACGCGCGAGGATGTCAGCCAGCTGACGGCGTTCATGCAGGCCTATCGCGCCAATCCCGGGCAGATGATCATCCGCGAAGGCGACATCGACGACTACATGCTGCTGATCATCCAGGGCACCGTCGATATCGTGAAGACCGATTCACACGGCAAGTCGCAGCGGATGACCACGGTCGGCCCCGGCGCCACGCTGGGCGAGATGTCGATGATCGACGGCGAGCCGCGGTTCGCAAACTGCATCGCGCTCGAACCCACGATTTTCTGCGCGCTCTCGCGCGACAGCATGGTGCAGATCATCCTCGAGGAACCGAGCCTCGGTTCGAAGATCCTGATCAAGCTGGTGACCCTTCTCTCGCAGCGCCTGCGCCGCACGAGTTCCAACCTGCTGCATTACATGGAACGCTGAACTGCGTTCGCGGATTGACCGCCGTGATTGCGGTCCGCATTCCGCAGGCTCAGGCCTTGACGCACTGCCCCATGTAGAGAACCGGTCCGCTGGGCAGGCCGGTGGGTGAACCGCCTTTCGGCTCCACGCTCATCGCCAGCCCCCAGGCCGCGTTCAGGTGTCGGTTCAATTCTGCCGGCACCCGCATGATCTGAAATTCGTGCGTCGAAATCAGGCCAAGCGAAACCGGCGGTTTCTCGGGATCGGGCAGCAACCACAGTTCCCACTCGGTATCCGGCGCCATTTCGGCGTGGCCGATCACGCGGACCTGAATCATTTTTTCGCCAGTACCGTCTGGCGTCCAGGATACGGTCATCGCCGGCGTGCGGTTCTGCAGATCCTCCATCACCACCACCATGCGCGGCGGCAGTTCTTCCTGTTGCGAGGGCGGCAGCAGCAGCGCGAGCGCGAGCAGGAGCATCGCCAGTCCGGCAGCGGTACGCCACAGCACGAGGTTGTCCCACCACCCGCGCGACACTCTTGCGTGCCGCAGTCGCGTCTGGATCGCGTGCCAGACCCTGGCCGGCGGATTCAGTTCGGGCAGTGAATCTGCCAGCGGCAGCAGCCGGCGTTCCCAGTCCGCCACCGCATTGCGCAGGCCCGGATTCTGCCTGAGGGCGGCCTCGAAGCGCCTGCGGGCGCGCCATGACAGCGTGCCCAGCACGTACTCGGCGGCAAGCCGGCTTCTCAATTCTGCGTCTCGGTACTGCATGGTCCTTTAATCCCCGTCCAGGCAGGTGCGCAGCCGGTCGAGGCCACGGCGGATCCAGGTCTTGACGCTGCCGAGCGGTTTGCCCAGATGCGCCGCCAGCTCGCCATGCGACAGGCCGTGGAAAAACGCGAGCGTGATGCTGCGCTGCTGCTCCTCGCTCAGCTGTTGCAGGCACTCGGCCAGGCGCCGGGCGTCGGTCGAACGCTGCAGCAGTTCTGCCGGACCCGGCGTGTCGTCGGGGATCGCCGCGAGGGCCGCCTGATACTCTTCCTCGCTGCCGTCCGCCTGTCGCGGGCGCCTGAGCAGATCCAGCGCGCGGTTGCGCACAATGGCAGTCATCCAGGTCATCGGCGCGCTCTTGTCCGGGTCGTAGCGTCGCGCGTGGTGCCAGATACTCACAAAACTCTCCTGCAGTACGTCCTCTGCCCAGTCGGCCCTCCTGGTTATACGTACCGCCACCGCGAACAGTTTCGGCGCACACGTGCGGTAAAGCATGGAGAACGCCTGCTGTTCCCCGAGCGCGCAACGCGCCAGCAGATCCTGAATCTCGTCGTTCGCCATGCCGGCCTGCCGCCCTAGCTGCCCCCGCGATCCCTGTCCTTGCGCCAGTAAACGTCCTCCCGGCCTGCCGTGCGGTTCAGAACGCGGCAGATGACGAACAGCAGATCGGAAAGCCGGTTCAGGTAACGCTGCGGCAGGGGGGCCATCTGCTCGGCTGTCGCCAGGCTGACGACACGCCGTTCCGCGCGCCGGCAGACGGCGCGGGCGACGTGACACAGGCCAGCGGCGCGCGATCCGCCCGGGAGTATGAATTCCTTGAGCGCGGACAGGCTGGCGTTGAAGTGGTCGAGTTGCGCTTCCAGCCTCGTAACCTGTGCATCGGAGATTGCGATATGCCCGGGTATGCTGAGTTCGCCGCCGAGATCGAACAGTTCATGCTGGACCTCGGTCAGGCAGTCGCGCACTTCGGCATCGATCGGTTCGGCAAGCAGCACGCCGATGCTGCTGTTCAGTTCGTCCACCGCGCCGATGGCTTCGATGCGGGCGCTGTCCTTTCCGACGCGGGAACCGTCGCCGAGACCGGTGGTGCCGGCATCGCCGGTGCGCGTGTAAATCTTGGTGAGCCGGTTGCCCATCTGCAGTGCCTTGGAGAAAACTTGATTATAGGCGGGAAGGGGGGCGGATTCGGGCGCGCACTGTCGTCGATTGCACAGCACCGCTACTGCAGCGGATATGCAACCGAGCGCGGGTCGCCGCCGAGATCTTCGATCTCGAGCTGAAGATAGCGGTGCAGCGCGTTCCTGCGATGCAGGCTGTCGTAGGAACCCCAGTTGCGGAACTCGGGAACATCCGCTTGTTCCAGCGCATCGAGCAGGCTGGTGTTGGATACATACAATGTGCGCACCCGGCGGTCGAGTGCGTCCAGATATCTCATGGTCGCGTCGATCGACTGTTTGCCGGACACCGGCCCATGGCCCGCGACGACACGCACAACCGGCAGCTTGCCGAGTTCGCCGAGCGCCGCGCGCCATCGATCGAAATCGCAATCGCGGATCTCCGGCACCCGGCCGGCCGACACCAGCCCGCCGGCGAACAGCACGCCCGATTCGGCGTGCCACAGCGCGATGTCGCCGGGAGTCGAGGCCCATCCGTAATGAAGCAGCTGCAGGCTCGTGCCGCCAGCCTCGATGATCCCCGGGCCGTCGAGCGCCCGCTCCGGAATGATCAATCGCGTGCCATGGAGTTCTGCGCCCAGCAGGGGTAGCAGCTGTTCCAGGCACTGCTGGCAGCGCGCACGCATCAGGGCGATGGTTTCGCGATGTGCCGCGAGCGTTTCGCCGTCAAAGGCGCTGGCGGCGAATACCGCGTCCTGCACCGCACGCGTCAGGATCACCAGTTCGATCGGCCGGTCGGTAACGCGCCGGATCGCGTCCAGCATGCGCACGC
Source organism: Burkholderiales bacterium (assembly GCA_035512195.1). GTDB lineage: Bacteria > Pseudomonadota > Gammaproteobacteria > Burkholderiales > Eutrophovitaceae > DATKEK01. The sequence goes on along the minus strand of DATKEK010000321.1, from coordinate 712 downwards.
CGTGTCGGTGCGAGGCGCCGGTGTCGATGACGATTACGCCAGACGGCCCGACGATGAAACCGGAGTTTCCGGTATTGCCGCGATTTGCCGCCGATACCGGACCGGTGTCGCCGACAAAGGCATAGACGCCGGCCGCCACGCGAACCGGCTCGAGCGCACTCGCCGGTGCGCTCATCATCGAACAGACAGTTAGCAGCAGGGCGGGCAGCAGGGAGTGCGGCATCGGGCGTGGCGAAATCGGGGTCAGTCGAGACGCTACTGACTCGCGGTCAAGTGCGCAAGCGTAACCCCCGGCCTTTCTGCTCTAATAGGGCTTGTCAATTCGCTGGAACATGCATGAGAAAGCTGATCGCCTGCGGCTTCGCAATGGCATGCATCGGATCGATTGCCGCCGATGTCGTCCGGCCGGATGCCGGCATCGCGCTCGAGATGGTCGAAATCTCGCCGGGCAACCATGTGCATTACGGCACGCACGACGAACGTGACGCCGCCAACTTCGGCGACAACGCGAATATCGGTTTCATCGTCGGCCATCAGTGCGTGCTGGTGGTCGATACCGGTGGTTCGCGGCCGGTCGGGGAGCGCCTGCGCAACGCCATACGCAGGGTCACGGACCGACCGGTCTGCCATGTCGTGATCACCCATGTGCACCCGGACCATTTCTTCGGGGCTGCGGCATTTTTGCCGGATCAGCCGGAGTTCATCGGGCACG
>DATKEK010000320.1:0-6049 GCA_035512195.1 Burkholderiales bacterium | reverse complement strand
GGGCCAGGACAATCGACCTTATGTACGGGCGGCTTCGTCGCAATGCTGCGTGCGCGCGGGCGGCAAGCACAACGATCTCGAAAATGTCGGCTACACCGCGCGCCATCACACCTTTTTCGAGATGCTCGGCAACTTCAGTTTCGGCGACTACTTCAAGCGCGATGCCATCCGTTTCGCCTGGGAGCTGCTGACCGTGGAGTTCGGCCTGCCCGCCGATCGCCTGTGGGTGACGGTTTACCAGGACGACGACGAGGCCTACGAAATCTGGGCAAACGAGATCAAGGTGCCGCGCGAGCGCAATGCGCGAATCGGCGACAAGCCCGGCGGGGCAAAGTATCAGAGCGACAACTTCTGGCAGATGGGCGATACCGGGCCGTGCGGTCCGTGCACCGAGATTTTCTGGGATCACGGCCCGGGGATTCCCGGCGGACCGCCGGGATCGGCGGAGGCGGACGGCGATCGCTACATCGAGATCTGGAACCTTGTGTTCATGCAATTCAACCGCGACGAGGCGGGCGCGCTGCACAAGCTGCCGAAGCCCTCGGTGGACACCGGCATGGGGCTGGAGCGTATCGCCGCGGTGCTGCAGGGCGTGCACTCGAACTACGAGATCGATCTGTTCCAGGACCTGATCGGGGCGGCGGCGCGTGTTACCGGGGCGAAAGACCGGTCGAGCAATTCGCTGAAGGTGATCGCCGATCACATCCGCGCCTGCAGTTTCCTGATCGTCGACGGTGTGACTCCCGGCAACGAGGGGCGCGGCTACGTGCTGCGCCGGATCATCCGCCGCGCCATCCGCCACGGCTACAAGCTCGGCCAGAAACAGCCTTTCTTCCACGCGCTGGTGCCCGATCTTGCCAGGGTCATGGGGGAGGCGTATCCGGAGCTGCCGGCGTCGGCGCAGCGCGTGTCGGAAGTTCTGCGACAGGAAGAAGTGCGGTTCGCCGAGACGCTGGAGAACGGCATGGAGATGCTCGAGGGCGCACTGCACCGCGAGGACCGCATGCTGGACGGTGAGACCGTGTTCAAGCTGTACGACACCTTCGGTTTTCCGGTGGACCTGACCGCGGACATCGCACGCGAGCGCGGCGTGCAGGTGGATTTCGCCGGCTTCGAGGCGGCAATGGAGAAGCAGCGCGAGCGCGCCCGCGCGGCGTCGAAGTTCCAGATACTGTCGGCGGTGGAATACAGCGGGCAGGCGACCGAGTTTCACGGCTACGACGCGCTGAAGCTGCCGGCGCGGGTGGTTGCGCTCTACCGCGAGGGCAGCGCGGTGGAACGGTTCGAGACCGGCGAGCGTGGCATCGTAGTGCTCGACCGCACGCCGTTCTATGCCGAGTCGGGCGGGCAGGTCGGCGACCGCGGCGTGCTGGTTACCAGCGCGAGCCCGTTCGCCACCTTCAGGGTGGAGGACACGCAGAAGATCCAGGCGGAAGTTTTCGGTCATCACGGCACAATGGCCAAGGGCCAGCTGAAGGTCGGCGACGCGGTAAGCGCCCAGGTCGATCTCAGGCTGCGCCAGGCGACGATGTACAACCATTCGGCAACGCACCTGATGCATGCGGCCATGCGCAAGGTGCTGGGCAACCACGTGCAGCAGAAAGGCTCGCTGGTCGACGAGTTCAAGACGCGTTTCGACTTTTCACAGCCGAAGCCGATGACGCCGGAAGAGATCGCGGAAGTCGAACGGCTGGTGAATGAACAGATTCGCAACAACGTGCAGGTCGAGGCGCGCGTGTTGAAGTACGACGACGCGATCAGGGCCGGCGCGATCGCGCTGTTCGGCGAAAAATACGGCGACGAGGTGCGGGTGCTCGGCATGGGGGATTTTTCCACCGAACTTTGCGGCGGCACGCATGTGAAGCGCAGCGGCGACATTGGCTTCTTCAAGATCGTGTCCGAGTCCGGCGTGGCGTCCGGCGTGCGCCGGGTGGAGGCGGTAACCGGCCAGGCGGCGCTGGAACACGTGCAGAGGCGCGAACTGAAACTGGGCGAGATCGCGGCTGCGCTGAAATCCAGTCCCGAGGAGGTCGAGCATCGCCTTGTGCAGGTGCTGGAATCGGTGAAGAATCTCGAAAAGGAACTGACCCGGCTCAAGTCGAAACTGGCCACTTCGCAGGGCGACGATCTCGCCGACCAGGCAGAGGCGCTCGGCGAACACAAAGTGCTGGCCGCAAGCATGGACGGCGCGGATGCCAGGACCCTGCGCGAGGCGATGGACAAACTCAAGGATCGGCTCAAGAGCGCGGCGATCGTGCTCGGCGCGGTGGATGGCGACAAGGTGACGCTGATCGCGGGAGTCACCAGCGACCTGACCGGCAGGATCAAGGCGGGCGAGTTGGTGAACTTCGTGGCACAGCAGGTGGGCGGCCGTGGCGGCGGACGTGCCGACATGGCGCAGGCAGGGGGCACCGAGCCGGCCAGACTGCCCGATGCACTGAAATCGGTGCGGGCCTGGGTGCAGCAGCGAGTGTAGGAACGCATGCAGGTAGTTGCCCGGTGTCCGGCCTCCGGGAGAGTCGCAAGGTTCCAGGCCGGATCCGCGCGGCACGCTGCGCGCATGGGGGAAAGGAAGGGGAGCTCGCCGCTAGGCAGGCTGGACTTCCGCCCAGACTTCCGCAAGTTTCGTGCAACTCGACGAGAGACGTTCCGTGCCCGAGACCAGGTCAGCACTCAGACGACTTTCATCCCGCGGGCCCGCGCGGGTGGCGATCGCGTATCTCGCGATCGGCGCTCTCTGGATACTGCTGTCCGACGTCGTGGTGTCCGCTTTCGTCGCCGATCCGGCACGCCTGCATTTCTGGCAGAGCATCAAGGGCTGGGCCTATGTCGCGGTAACCGCCGCGGCGCTGTACTTCATACTTTCCACCCGCCTGCGCGCGATCGTCGAGTGGCGGCGGAGCGCCGACGACGGGGAGCCGTCGTACGAACTGATGTTCCGCCATCACCCGCAGCCGATGTGGGCCTATGACATCGAGACGCTGCGCTTCGTCGACGTCAACCAGGCCGCACTCGATCACTACGGTTACGCGCGCGAAGAGTTTCTGTCGATGACGGTGCTGGATATCCGGCCGCCGGAGGGGCGTCAGCAGATACTCGATTTCATCGCGCGCGGACTGCCGCAACGGGCGGCCCGCAACAACTGGACTCATCTCAAAAAAGACGGTACGCCGATCGAAGTCGAGGTCATCGGCGGCGATTTTCAGTACGAAGGGCGGCCGGCACGCCTGGTGATCGTTCGCGATGTCACCCAGGCGCGTCGCGCGGAACAGGCCCTGCGCGCCGGCGAGGAGCGCTTTCAGCTGCTGGCGCGCGCCACCAACGACGCCGTCTGGGACTGGGACGTGAACAGCCAGACGTTCTGGTGGAACGACGGCATCTGCGTGCAGTTTGGTTACCCGCGGGAGGACGTGAAAGGCTCGCTGAAGTGGTGGGAGGATCGCATTCATCCGGACGACCGGGGGCGCATTGCCGGCGAGAACCAGGCGCTGCTGTCAGGAAGTGAAACCGCCTGGCAAGGGGAGTACCGGTTTCGCAGGGCGGACGGCTCGTACGCCGAGGTCTTCGACCGCGGTTTCGTGATTCGCGACGACCGCGGCCAGGCGACGCGGGTGATCGGGGCGATGATGGATATCACCGGACGCAAGCAGATCGAGCGCGCGCTGGCCGACAGCCAGGAGCGGTTCGATCTCGCGCTGGCAGCCTCGGACCTTGCAAGCTGGGACTGGAACATCCAGACCGGCGAAGTGCAGCTCAGCAAGCACTTCGGCCTGATGCTCGGTTACGAGTCCGACGAACTCGGGAATCGCGTCGATTTCTGGCAGCGCCTGACCCATCCAGACGACATTGCGAGAGTGCGTGCGGCGCTGGTGCAGCATTTCAAGGGCGACGCGCTGCTGCTCGACGTCGAGTACCGCATGCGTACCAGGAACGGCGAATGGCGCTGGATGCAGACGGTCGGGCGCATCGTCGAGCTGGACGACAAAGGCCGCGCGTTGCGGATGTCGGGCACGCACCGCGATGTCACCGACTTCAAGCGCACCTCCGAACTGGTGCGCAAACTGTCGCTGGCGGTGGAGCAAAGCGCGAACATGGTGGTCATCACCGATCCCGCCGGCGCGATCGAGTACGTGAACCCGAAGTTCTGCGCGGTCACCGGACACAGCCGCGAAGAACTGATCGGGCGCGAACTGTGGACGATGAAGTCGCAGGACATGCCGCTGGCGACGTTCAAGGAGATCTGGGACACGCTGAATGCCGGAGAAGAGTGGCACGGCGAACTGCACAACCGCAAGCGCAACGGCGAGTTCTACTGGTGCCTGGAATCGATCTCGCCGGTACGCGACGAACACGGCATCATCACCAATTTCGTGTCGGTGGCGGAGGACATCAGCGAGCGCAAGCATGCCGAGACCACGATCCGGCATCTTGCCTATTACGACCCGCTGACCGGTCTGCCGAACCGGCGCCTGTTCCGCGACCGGCTGGAACAGGCCAGAACGGCGGTTCAGCGCAACGGCGACATCTTTGCGCTGATGTATCTCGACCTCGACCGCTTCAAGAACGTGAACGACACGCTGGGGCACGAGATCGGCGACCTGCTTCTCAAGGCGGCCTCGCAGCGCATCTCGGACTGCCTGCGCAAAGGCGACACCATGGCGCGCCTGGGAGGCGACGAGTTCGCCATCATCATCGCGGACGTCAAGCAGCAGGAGAACCTGGCAAAGGTCGCGGACAAGATCATCCGCTCGGTGCAGGAGCCGTTCCTGCTGAACGGCTTCGAGCTGTTCACGTCTACCTCGATCGGCATCAGCGTGTATCCGAACGACACCACCGATCTCGATGTCCTGGTCAAGAATGCCGATGTCGCGCTGTACCGGGCGAAGGAGCACGGACGCAACAACTACCAGTTTTTCATCGAGGACATGAACGCGCGATCGATGGAACGGCTGGTGATCGAAAGCCGTCTGCGCCACGCGATCGCCCGCGAAGAGTTGCTGCTGTATTACCAGCCGCAGATCGACCTCGGCAGTGGCAGGGTTATCGGAGTCGAGGCGCTGGTGCGCTGGCGCTCTCCGGAACTGGGCATGGTGCTGCCATCGGACTTCATACCGCTGGCGGAGGAAACCGGCCTGATCGTGCCCCTTGGCGACTGGGTGCTGCACGCGGCGTGCCGGCAGCTGCGGGCCTGGCGCGATGCCGGCCTGGAACTTGAGCGCATCGCGGTGAATCTTTCCCCCAGACAGTTCCGTCAGGCCGGCCTGGACGAGACCGTGGAGTCGGCGATCGGAGCGGCGGGTCTGGACGGTGCCAGCCTGGAAGTGGAGATCACCGAGAACACGGCGATGAGTAATCCCGAGCTTTCACAGGTCATCCTGGATCGTCTCAGGTCGATCGGCGTGCAAATCGCGATCGACGATTTCGGCACCGGCTATTCGTCGCTCGCCAACCTGAAGCATTTTCCGGTGACGCGCCTGAAGATCGACAAGGCGTTTGTGCGTGATGTGGCCGAAGACCCGGACGACGCTGCCATCGTGCTGGCGGTGATCAGCATGGCGCACAGCCTGAAGCTGCAGGTGATTGCGGAAGGCGTGGAAAACGAAGCGCAGCTCGGCTTTTTGCGCAGCAACGGCTGCGATGAGGCGCAGGGCTATCTGTTCTCGCGCCCCCTGGCTGCCGCGGAGATGGAGGATTGGCTGAGAAGCCAGCTGAAAGCCAAGGCTGCGACGGTTTCGCGGGCCCGGCGTTGAACACGCGCCGCGACCCTGCGGTGCACGTCAGTAGGGCAACGCTATGCCGGGCCGGGCCTTCTGCAGGGCAATGCTGAACTCCGCCTGTATGCGTTCGAGGGCTGCCGGGTCGTCGGCTTCGAAGCGCAATACGACCACCGGGGTGGTATTGGAAGAACGGGCCAGGCCGAAGCCGTCGGCGTATTCGACCCTGAGCCCGTCGATCTTGATGACTTCGCGCGCGGTCGGGAAACGCGCGCTATGCTGCAGTTTCTCGATCAGCGCGTAGTTCTCACCCTCGTTCAACTTGATCTGCAGTT
>DATKEK010000319.1:0-2378 GCA_035512195.1 Burkholderiales bacterium | reverse complement strand
TCGGAAACAGCCGTCGCGAAGGCCTTGACACCCTCCCAGTCCGTCGTCGGACGCAGCGGCACGACCACATGCAGACCCTTGCCGCCGGTCGTGCGCGCGAACGCATTGAAACCGAGCTTTTCGAGGCGTTCGCGCAGCTCGCGTGTGACAACCAGAATGTCCTGCCACCCCACACCGGGCGACGGGTCGAGATCGAATACCATCAGGTCCGGATGCTCAGGTTTCGTGATCTGGCTGCCGAACGGGTGGAACTCGAGCGCTCCCGCCTGCACCAGTGCGATCACATGTGCGATCGACTGCACATAGGCATACGATTTGACGCCCTTGCTCTGTCGAAAGCCCTGCCGCGGTACGTTACGCGCCTGGCTCGCGAGCAGATGCTTCTGAAAGAAACATGCCTGCTGGCTTCCATCCGGGCAACGCACCAGGGAGAGCAGACGATTGGCGAGCAGCGGCAGCAACCAGTCCTGGATGTCCGCGTAGAAGCGGGCTACTTCCAGCTTGGTGAGACCGACTTCCGGATAGACCACGCGCTCCGGATGGGTGATCCGGATACCCTCGACCACATCGTCGTGCCGCGCACGCGCCGCTGCGCGGCGCGCGGCAGGACGCGACGCCTTGGCAGTGGCAACGGGCACGGCGACATCCCCTGGGTTGCGGTCCTCGCGCACACCGCGAAACGTTGGATGGCGCAGACGCCCGTCTTGCGTACGTTCGCTGAACGCAACGTCGACGACAAGCTGCGGCACGACCCAGGTGACGCCGCGCGCATCGGGCACCGCGTCCGCGAAGGGCGATTCGGGCTGGCTGGCTTTGCGTAGAACGGCATGCAAACGCTCAAGCTGTCTGGAGCTGAAGCCGGTTCCGACACGACCTTGGTAGTGCAACGCAGAGCCGTCCCGGCTGCCAAGCAGCAAAGCGCCAAATCCCTTGCGCGAGCCGGACGGCCGGGTAAATCCGCCGACGACGAATTCGTCGTCCTGCGAGCATTTGATTTTCAACCACGCTTTCGTGCGCCGGCTGCTGTAACCCGCATCGGCGCGCTTCGCCACGGTGCCTTCGAGGCCGAGCTCGCAGGCCTGTTCGAAGAATTCCCGCCCATGTCCCATTACGTGATCAGAAAACTGTATCGCCGATCCCGTGACCGCGAGGCCGCTTTGTTGGAGCAGCCGTCGCAACGCAGCCTTGCGATCGAGGAGCGTTGCCGCCGTCAGATCGAAGCCATCCAGATACATAAGGTCGAAGAGCTGCAAGACCAGGGAGCCGGTATTTTTCGATCCGATCAGGTCTTGCAGGATGCCGAAGCTCGTCGCGCCTTCAGGTCCCATTGCGACCATCTCGCCGTCGAGAATGGCCTCCTTCGCGGCGAGCGATCCGAGTTCCTCCACTTGCGCCGCGAAGCGTGCAGTCCAATTGTTGCCGTTGCGTGAGAGCAGGTGGACTTTGCGTCCAACGACATGAACGATCATCCGGTAACCGTCGAACTTGATTTCGTGTACCCAGTCGTCGCCGTCTGGCGCTACCGCCGTGCGCGTCGCGAGCTGAGGTACGAAGCTTTCGGGTAAGGCCCGACGGCGCGCACCGGGAATGGCGGCAGGAGACACCGGAGCGCCGTCGGTCGTCGCTACCGCGGACCGATCGAAGGCGCCACCGCGGGCGATTTCCGTCATGTTTCTTCCGCTGTGGATGCTGCGGTCGTGGGCCTGCGCAGCGCTGACGTCATGGGTACCGCGTTTGATCAGAAGCCAGTTGTTTGCGGGCCTGCGGGGCCTCGCGCCGCTACGCACCAGTGTCCACGCACCCTTCAACTTGCTTCCATCGAGCGTAAAGTCGATGCGGTCGGCATCGCGCTTGCCGGTCACAACCCAGCTTCCGGCGTCCCAGAGCATCACGGTACCGCCGCCATATTGGCCCTTGGGAATGGTGCCTTCGAAAGCGCCGTATTCGATGGGATGGTCCTCGACCTCGACCGCCAACCGCTTCTCGCCGCGTTTCAGGCTCGGGCCTTTGGGCAAGGCCCAGCTGCGCAGAACGCCTTGCTCCTCAAGCCGGAGATCGTAATGATCGTGACTCGCCGCATGTTTGTGCATCACATAACGCTGACCTGAAGAAGACGGCGGCGTATCGCCCATGGGCTCCGCCGTAAGGTCAAAGTTTCGCTTTCGGCGGTACGTACTCAAGGCTCGTTTTGCAGTGAAGGTCATGATGATACCGATAATCCGCATCCGGCCCGGTATCTTCTGTTCGGTAGTTAACCGATGCTGGATAACACTACGCGGGCGGTAAGTTTGGAACCGAACTGAATGGCGTTCTGCATTACTTCAGAGTTCGCAACGGTGCACTGATAACCAGTGACTACCACCCAGTGACAACCTACC
>DATKEK010000318.1:0-7847 GCA_035512195.1 Burkholderiales bacterium | reverse complement strand
AGTCGTGCCCTGGAGCCGTGCGAATTTCGAGAAGGTCGAGATGGAAACCCTCGACGCGCTCAAGGCCCGGGGCATGCAGGTGAACGCGGTCGCCGACAAGGCCGGCTTCAAGAAGGCGGTCGAGCCGCTCTATGTCGAGATCCCGGAGATGATCGGCATGGACGTGGACTGGATACTCGAGGAAGTGAACAAGGCCAGATAGCGGAACCGGCGGCGGCCCTCGCGGCGGCCGGCGGACCAGCAGACAGGGTGCAGGGGAGGGCGCGTGTGCTGAGCAGGCTGCTCGAAAAACTTTCCTATGGCCTGATCGTCGTGGCGATGCTCGTCATGAGCGGGCTTTACTTCGCGCAGGTGATCTTCCGTTACCTGCTCGAGCGCCCGCTCGCCTGGGCGGGCGAGGTGAGCGTGCTGGCCATGCTGTGGCTGACGTTCGTGGGCTCGGCCGTACTGGTCAGAAACGAAGGCTTCGTCTCGGTCGCGCTGCTCAGGCCGGAAGGCAGGGTCAAGACGCTCACCTCGATCGTGCTCGATGTCATCGTCGTGGCAATCCTGGCCGTGCTGATCTGGTACGGCGCGGTGCTCGCACTCGACGCCCGGGAGGAAGTTCTCCCGGCGAGCGGGCTTTCCAGGGGGCTCGTCTATCTGGCGATCTTCAGCGGCGCACTCGTCATGCTGCTCTGCTTCGTCGAGAAGATCGTGCTTTCGATCAAGAAGCTTACAGGCGCGTAGGACGCGATGACCGGCCTCGCCGAACTGGGGATGCTGGCGATCTTCCTGATCGTCACGCTCAGCGGGATGCCGATCGCGTTCGTGCTGATCGCGCTTTCGCTGCTCTACATCCTGATCTCTGGCGATATTCCGCTCGCGATCGCGGTGCAGAGAATGGCGGCGGGCCTCAACTCCGAGGCGCTGCTGGCATTGCCGTTCTTCTTCCTCGCGGCGGAAGTGATGAAAAGCGGCGGCATCACGCGCAAGCTGATCGACTTCGCCGGTGCGCTCGTCGGTTCGCTGCCCGGCGGACTGGCGCTGATCGTTGCGCTGTCCAGCGCGATCTTCGCGGCCATGACCGGCTCGGCGCTGGCCACCGTCGCCGCCATCGGCACGCTGATGTTCCCGGCGATGGTCGCGGCAGGCTACAGCAAGGCGTTCGCCGCGGCGGTCGTCGCCGCCGCGTCCATCATGGGCCCGATCATCCCGCCGAGCGGCGCCCTGATCCTGTACGGCATCACCGGCAACGTGTCGGTGGGCAAGCTGCTGATGGCCGGCGTGCTGCCGGGGTTGCTGATGTGCATCGGCCTGATTGGCTACATCGTGCTCTACGCGAAGATGAAGGGGTTGGCGCGAGGCGAGAAGAAGACGTTCGCGGAGATCCGGCGTTCGTTCGTGGCGGCAGTGCCTTCGCTGATGATGCCGGTTCTTGTACTCGGCGGCATCTACGGCGGAATCGTCACTGTCACCGAGGCGGCGGTCGTTTCAGTTTTCTACGCGCTGGCTTTGAACCTCTTCTATCGCGAGTTCGGCTGGAGGGAATCGATCGACATCCTTTACCGCTCGGGCGCGGCGAGCGCCGGGCTGTTCCTGATCATTGCCGGCGGCGCGATCGTGTCGTGGATCGTCGCGCGCGAGCAGCTGCCGCAGGCGATCCTCGAGGCGAGCCTGACGCTGTCCTCGGAACCCATGGTGATCTTTCTCGTGGTGTTCGGGTTTCTGCTGGTGCTCGGCTGCCTCATGGACAACGTGCCAGCGATCGTTATCCTCGCGCCCATCCTGAGTTCGCTCGCCGTCGGCCTCGGCTACGATCCGGTGCATTTCGGCTTCGTCGTGGTGTACACCCTGCTGATCGGCCTGCTGACCCCGCCGCTCGGGATGGCGTTGTTCGTTACCGCCGGCGTAGCAAAGATTGACGTGCTGACGCTATCCCGGGCGGTCATCCCGTTTCTTCTGGTTTACATCCTGATAGGCGTCGCGCTCATGCTGGTGCCTCAGATCACCCTCTTTCTGCCCGAGGTGATGCACGGGCGCTGAAAACGTTATTTCTCACCAATGAGAAATGAAGGCAAGAGCGGAGTCGGGCGCTGGCTTCCGAATCCGCACCGGAGGGGCCGACCCCCCGGATACGGTCAATTCCGATTACCTGATCGGTATCGCCACCGGACGCAGCGGCGAGCCGCTCGCGCCACGCAGTTTGATCGGCGCGCCGATGAATACGAACTCGTAGACCTTGTCGCGGGCGAGTTCCTCGAGGTCGACCACTTCCAGGATCAAGGCGCCACGCTGCGCGAACAGGAAGGTGTGCACCGGAATGTAGCTCTTGGCGTCACTGCCCGCGGCAGGGATGACTTCCAGCGTCAGGTTGTCCGCGCCAATGGTCATGGCATCCATATCGTCGATCAGCCACCTCGCTGCTTCGAGCGTGATGCCCGGGTGCGGCGCCTTGAACTTCTCCGGATCGCTTTCGAACACGGTCATGCGCCCTGTGCGGATCAGCACGATATCGCCCTTGCTGAGCCTGGTGCCTTGCTTGGAAAGGACCTGTCGCAGCTCCGCGGGACTGATGGCATAAGAATCCGGCAGCATATCCATGCCCTTGGCGCCGGCGACGTCGATCAGCACGCCGCGGCCGATGATTGGCGGCACGGTCTCCATGCCGGCCTTGTGCCAGCCGCGGTCGCCGAGGTGCTCGTCGGCTTCGAACCCGTTCCAGATCTTGCCGTGCAGGCCGAAGTGATTGAGCGCATCGGCATGGGTGCCGGTGTGCGTGTACAGGCACATGGCGTCGCCGGTGTAGCTCACCAGCTTGTTCATCTCGTCGGTCGGAAAGCCGAACGGGTTGTCCACGGTGACGCCGCGTGGCGTGTGGGTCATGTAGAGCTGATAGCGCGGGTCGCCGATCGCCTGCCAGCTCGGCATGCCGAGAAAGTACTCGACGCCGAGGTCGTAGACCTTGCCGCTGGAAATCCGGCTCAGTGCCGCGAGCCGGCTGGCGTCGGTCATCATGTTCAGGCGGCCGATCTCGTCGTTCGGCCCCCAGGGGCTTTTCGCGGCCACCTCCTGGCCGAATGCGTTGCCTGCGGTTGCGATCAGGGCGGCCATGATGCCGGCCAGGATCAGGCGTGCGCGTTGCGCGCGGGTGCACAGTAACAAGGTTGCCATCGCAGCTCCTCCTTCTGGTGGGTCGAGCAAAAATTCCAACGTCCTGTCTGCGCCCAGTATCGAGATCGCGGTGGTGGACGTCAACTGCGAGCAGGTATCAGCGCTTCGTACTTTTCCTTCCGCCGCGGGTTTTCCTGCTTCTAACTGGCGACTTCTGCCTGGATTCTGCCGTGAGCAGCTTGGGGACGTCTTCGGGCGGGACCGGCCGACTGTACAGGTATCCTTGCATCTGGTCACAGCCAAGCGAGTCGAGTTGCGTGGCCTGCTCTTCTGTTTCCACGCCTTCGGCAATAACTTTCAGCCTCAGGGAATGTGCCATGGAAATGACCGAACTCACAATCGCCAGACTATCGCCGCTGTGGGTCATATCCACCACGAAGCTGCGATCGATTTTGAGCGCGTGAATGGGAAGCCTGGCCACGTAGGCCAGCGAGGAGTATCCCGTGCCGAAATCGTCTACCGAGATCCGTACACCCAACTCGGATATGGCCTGCAGTTTGCGCATAACCGCCTCGATATCTTCCATGATCACGCTCTCGGTTATCTCCAGGTCGAGCATGCCACCGGCGTTCCGGATTTTCTCGACTGCCATGGCCACGTTGTCCACGAAGTTCTTCTGCCGCATCTCGATCGGAGAGACGTTGACCGCGATTCGTGGCGACGGCAGTCCCTGCGCAGTCCAACGACGGCAATCGCGTGCCACCTGCAGGAGTGCCCAGCGCCCCGCATCCAGGATCAGCCCCGTTTCTTCCATCAGCGGGACGAATTTCGCCGGAGGAACCAGTCCGAGGTCCGGGGCTTGCCAGCGGATGAGCGCCTCCAGCCCGACGATTCGGCGGTCGGCGACGGTTACCTTGGGCTGGTAATGGAGGACGAATTCTTCCTTCTCCAGCGCGCCGCGCAGCCTGTTCTCCAGCGTGAGCGATTCCGCGATTCGCGCGTTCATGTCGGGGGCGTAGAACAGGAACCGCTCTCCCGTCGCCTTGGCATTCTTCAGCGCTGCTTCGGCATTGGCGTACAGCGTTTCCGGAGCATCGCCGTCTGAGGGGTAGATCGCAGCGCCGAAACGGGCCGAGAGGCGAAGCTCCTGCCCCGCCAGGACAAAGGCCTGTTTCACAAAGGGCGATACGCGATCGTTCAGAAGGTGTGCGACTTCTGCAGTGCTACCCACATTGGCCAGAGCGATTGCGAAGGTATCCGAGCCGACCCTCGCCACGGTATCTTCGGCGCGCACGTGTTCCCGCAGGCGTCTTGCGAGTTCCTTCAGCAGCATGTCGCCGGCCGAGCGGCCGAGAGAATCGTTGATCACATGAAAGCGTTCGATGTCCGCGAGCACGATCGCGGACAGGCGCTGCTCGCGCCGTGCCGCTCGGATATGTTGTCCGAGGCGGTCGAACAGGAGTGTGCGGTTGGCCAGGCCGGTCAACGCGTCGTAGTACGCCAGGTAATTGACCTTCTCGTCTTGCGCGATGAAGGTAAGCGCGAACGAGATGTCGGCCGATAACTCGTTCAGCAGCTTGAGTTCATCTTCGTCGAAGAAGTCGCGCTCGGGCGTATATAACGTGAGTACGCCGCACACCTCCTCCTCAACGAACAGCGGCAACACGACCACGGATTTCGCGCCCAAGCGAATCGCGTCGCGCCTGATGCTCAACGTATCCGGACCAACCCCGGTGTCCGCAGCGCGCGCGTCATCTTCGAGGGTATTATCGACGGCAGGCCGTTTTTCCTGCAGCGCGACCGCAGCGACGCCGGCGGGTATGAATCCCCCGGGTCGTTCCGAAGACTGCTTTCCGACATTCAGATCCATCGGCAGGCCTGCTTGCGCGACCGGCACGAGCGTTCCGTTCTCATGGTCCAGCATGGCGATCCAGCCCACGCTGAATCCGCCGTGTTCCACGACGATGCGGCATGCTTCGTCGAGCAGTTCCTGCCGGTTGCGGATGCGCACGATTGCGGAATTGATCCCGCTCAGTACGGTCTGTATCCGGCGCAATCGCGCAATCTTCTGCTCCTGGGCGCGGCGATCGGATATGTCGTGGAAAATCACCTGAACGAGACCGTTCTCGAGCAACTTGGCGCTGATCTCAGCCGGAAACGGACTGCCGTCCTTGCGGCGGACCATCCGCTCGAAGCGCAGGGTTTCTCCGGCCAGCACCCGTTGTACGCGTGCCAGATGCAATGCCCGGTCTTCCTCGATATACGTATCCTGCGCATTTATGCCGAGAAGCTCGGCCAGTGCATAGCCCAGGAGTTCGCAGCCGCGGGCGTTTACCATGACGAAGTGTCCGTCGGTATCGGTGAGGAAGATTCCATCCGAAGCCTGCTCGATCAATCCGCGGTACCGGGCTTCGCTGTCGAGAATTTTCTGCTCTGCCTGCTTGGACTTCGTGATGTCGCTGTGCGTGCCGGTCATGCGCAATACCCGTCCGGCTGCGTCGCGCTCGACTACCCGACCCACGGAACGGATCCAGCGCCACTCGCCGTTCTTTGCCCGCATTTGATACTCGACATCCAGCACAGGAGTCGAACCCTTTACGACCGCGGCCAATTGTGATCGCACCCGCGCCAGATCGTCGGGCTGCGTGAGATTCTCCCAGGCTTCCAGGCGCAATGGCACTTCATCCGGCTGGTAGCCGAGGATCGACCACCAATGCCGGCTGAACCGAACGTCGCCTGTGGCAAGGAACCACTCCCAGGTGGCGAATCCGGACGCTTCCAGTGCAAGATCGAGCCGGTATTCACTGTCCCTTAGCCGTTCTTCGGTCTGCTTGCGCTCGCTGATGTCGCGTATGAAGGCTGCAAAGACCGGCTTTCCGCCGATCTCCATGTGGCTGAACGTAATCTCGGTCGGAAATTCGTGACCATCGCGGTGCAGCGCCGGAAGGTGAGTGCCGCGCCAGTTCAGGGTTTTGATCCCGGTTTCGAGAAAGCGCGCAAAGGCCTGACGGTGCGCGTCCCGCAGCCGCTCTGGTTGAATCAACGAGACATCTTGTCCTACAAGCTCGGCAGAGTCATAACCGAAAACTTCCCTGACTGCCGGGTTTGCGTACTGGATGCGTCCTGTATTGTCGGTCAGCAGCACGGCGTCGGTTGTGGTTTCCCAAAGCAGACGCAGCCGCTCTTCGCTCGCGGCCAGTTCCTGCTCTGCCTGGCGGCGAGCATGGCGTGAGTTTCGCTCGCGCAGTGCGCCCTGCACCGCGGGCGCAAGCCGAACCAGGTTGCTCTTGAGAATGTAATCGGTCGCGCCGGACTTGAGAGATTCGATCGCCGTTTCCTCACCGACCGTCCCGGAAACCAAGAGACAGGGAACATCCGGGCGCAGCTGCCGGGCGATGGTGAGCGCTTCCAGGCCACCGAAGCCGGGCAGCGAGAAGTCGCAGAGAATAACGTCGGGTTCGAAGTCGTGCAGTTCGTGAACGAATCCGTCGCGGGTGTCGACCCGGCGCGACACACATGCCAGCCCTGCGCGCTCCAGCTCGCGCAGTGCCAGAATGGCGTCCGTTTCGGAATCCTCCACGAAAAGGATCCTGAGGATCGTGTCGACCGCGTGCTGCCCTCGCGGATCGCGTTGCCGATCGTCAGGGGTCGTCATGGGAATGGCGGTACAAGGTCCGCGTCGGGCGGCATTTCGGTATGGTGCGCCCCACGGTCCGCTTTGTCGAAACATTGCGTACTGACGAAAGACTATGCGCCTGGGGGAGAACGCGTGTCGCGGCAGCCGGCGCCTCGGGTCCGTGCATGATGCGGTCAATCGGTGGGTTATCCTCCGGTGAGAAACACATGCGGTTGCAGCGCCAGATCACGACTCGTGCAATTGAGGCACCTGGGAGGAGAACATGAAAGTAAAAACAATCGAAACGCTCGCCTGCGACGCGGGGTGGCGCAACTATCACTACGTCAAGCTCACCACCGACTCCGGCATCGTCGGCTGGAGCGAATTCGACGAGGGCTTCGGCGCGCCGGGGGTGGGGGCGGTGATCGAGCGGCTGGCGCCGCGCATCGTCGGGCAGGAGGTCGGCGCGCACGAACGCATCTACGCCGAGCTCTACTGCGCGGTGTGCCCGGCCTCCGGCGGCGTGGTGGCGCTGGCGATGGGCGCCATCGAGAACGCGCTGCTGGACGCCAAGGCCAAGCACCTCGGCGTGCCGTGCTACGAGCTGCTCGGCGGCAAGATCCGCGACCGCATCCGCGTGTACTGGTCGCATTGCGCGACCTGGCGCATCAATCACCCGACCGTGTACAAGCCGGCGATCACCGATCTCGATGGCGTAAAAGCGCTCGGCCGCGAAGTGCGCGAGAAAGGCTTCGGCGCACTCAAGACCAACATCTTTACCTACGACTCCAAAGGCAAGAACGCACGCGGCTGGCGGCCGGGTTTCGGCGTGCCGTTCGCACCGGAGCTGAATGTGGAGCGCGACGTGCTGCGCAATCTGTTGATGCATCTGGAGGCGTTGCGCGACGGCGTCGGGCCGGACGTGGACATCCTGCTGGACCTGAACTTCAACGCCAAGACCGAAGGCTTCCTGAAGATCCTGCGCGCAATCGCGCACCTGGACATCTTCTGGGTGGAGATCGACAGCTTCAGCCCGGAAGCCTTGGGCTATATCCGCCGCCAGAGTCCGCACCCGGTCAGCTCCTGCGAGACGCTGCTCGGCTTACGCGAGTTCCTGCCCTACTTCCGCGAGCAGGCG
>DATKEK010000317.1:0-3382 GCA_035512195.1 Burkholderiales bacterium | reverse complement strand
CGACCGATATCATGCAGGCCTCGGCGGACTGACGGAAGAACTCAAGAAACTTCCGCCCTACCAGTGGCTGAAACACCGCTTGTCGCAGGAGGCGAAGGACGCCATCAAACTGCGGCTCAGGCTCGCCTTCGGGCGCGACCTGCCGCCGCAGGCAGGCGCAACCGCGAGTCCGGTGGTGACGCGCGACATGTGGCATCTGCAGACCGTGCGCTACCCGTTGCCGACCAACAGATTCCGGGCCACGTTTGGCCACCCGAATTCAAGCGCATTTGCCCCGGGGCTGGCGTCGTCGCTGGCATGGCTTCATTTCATCGGATTCGATCAGCGCAGCACGGCAGCCGAGCCGGCGCGCTCCCGGTCACCGCGTGTCGCTTTCGCGGAGGAGCCCGGTGCACCTGCGGACCACCAACAATGAATCAGAAGAACCCGGGGGACGCCCGGATTCGCAGGACTCCGCCCGGTCCAGGAGGAACAACATGAGGATTGCGCTCCTGGCGCTGCATTTCGCCGAGTACGCCGGTCGCCTCGCGCTTGCCCTTGCGGAAAAGCATGAGGTACTGCTGGTACTGCGCTCGAGCAACGAGCAGAGCGAACTGACGGATGAACTGCGCGCGCGGCTCCACCGGACAGTCTGCGTGCGATCCATCGAACCCCGCAGGAAGCGCGACCCGCGCATTCTCGGCACCGGCATCGCGATCAATCGCATCCTGCGGGATTTCTCCCCCGAATTGTTGCACATACAGGAGACCAACCCGCTTCTGGGCGGATGGACGTTTCTCTCGTTCCGCAGGCGCATTCCGGTGGTGCTTACGGTACACGACCCGGTGATGCATTCCGGCGGGCTGCACAAGCACGGCTGGCAATGGAAGATCGTCACATGGTTCCGCCGGCAGGCCAGCCGGGTGATCGCCCACGGACCGCGCATGCAGGCTGAGCTCGAGGACCTGGATGGCCGCATTGCAGGGCGGATCGACGTCATTCCCCACGGCATACTCGGCTGCGAGGAGATCGACGCAGATATTTCCGGATATGAAGCGGGAACCTTTCTGTTCTTCGGCCGCGTTCAGGCGTACAAGGGCCTGCGCTATGTGCTGGATGCCGGCGACATGCTGCGCGCTCGCGAACAGTCCTTCCGGCTGATCGTAGCCGGAACCGGCGACGACCTGACGCATCAGCGCGAACGCATTGCAGCCACGCCCTGGGTCGAGCTGATCGACCGTTACATCCCCGCCGCAGAGGTGCCGGCCCTGTTCCGCCGCGCCATGACCGTGGTGCTGCCTTATACCGATGCAACCCAGAGCGGCGTCAGTGCAATGGCATTCGGCTACTCGCGCCCGGTGATTGCCACTGACGTGGGCGATGTTCCGGAGGCCGTGATTGATGGCCAGACCGGATTGATCGTTCCGCCGCGGGATGCAACGGCATTCGCGGATGCGATGGAGAAGGTCCTGGTGGATCGCGGGCTGCGCGACACACTGGCGGCAGGCGCTGCGCGGTTCGCGAAGGAGAAATTGTCCTGGTCGAGCATCGCCGACGCCACCGATCGCTGTTACCGTCACGCGATCAGCGTGCATTCAGGCAGGCAGGCCGAAGCGAGGCCAGCCTGATGGGCGTGCGTTCCGTGCATCCGCTCAGGCTCGGCATACTGCTGGACGCAAGCATCCAGCAGGGCTGGGTCGTCGAGTCCGTGAGACAGTGCATGAAAGTGCCGGGCGTCAGCCTGGCGGCCGTAGCGATAGCCCGCGGGATCGCGCGTGAATCGGTTGCCTCGAGTCTGCACCGGCTTTTCGACCGGCTTGACCGGCGTATCCGGCCCCGCGCGGAACCGCTGTTCGATTCTGCCGACGTCACCGCAGGGTTGCAGGCGCCGCTGCTGCAGATAAACGCCGACCGCTGCCGCGACGGCTGGGGTCCGGACGCTGCAGGCACCTGCGCTTTGCAGCAGTGCGACGTCGACATCTGGTTGTGTTTTACCGCCACTGCGCCGCGCCGGCCGATGCGCCCGGTTTCCCGGCTGGGTGTGTGGGGAATCGAGATCGGACAGGACGTAGCGGCAGCGAGCATCTGGGCCGGCGCCATGGAACTGGGCGCCGGCAGCCCGGTCACCATGGCGAGCGTCGTCGACTACGCGGCGTCCGGCGACGGCCTGCTGTACCGGAGCTTCGGCGCCACCGTTACCAATTCGGCTCGACTCAATCGCCTGGCCGCACTGCGCAAGGCGGTCAGTTTCTTCAGGCGGCTGCTCGAACGATGCACGCTGAATGCGGAAAACTCGCTGCCCGCGGAAGTCGCAGCGCCGGCGCCCGCCGGCTATCCGGCGTTGCGCGAGCCGACGCTTCCCGCGATCGTCCGTCTGTCCTGGCGTTTGACTGCGAATGTGGTGGGCGGACGCTTGCACAAGCTCTGCTGGTGGCAACAGTGGCAGGTGGCGTATTACTTTGCCGATGACAGCGAGCCGTCCGGCCGGTTCGAGGGATTGCGCTATCTGGTGCCACCCCGAGACCGCTTCTGGGCCGATCCATACGCCGTCGAGCATCAGGGCCGTTACTTCATCTTCCTCGAAGAACTGCCTTTCGATACGCAGACGGGACGCATCGTGGTGATCGAGGTGTTCGAGAACGGCGAACCCGGCGAGCCGCAGGTCGCTCTCGAGCGTCCCTACCACCTGTCCTATCCGTTCCTCTTCGACTGGGACGGCGTGCGGTACATGATGCCGGAGACGGGAGCGAACCGGACAGTCGAAGTCTACCGTTGCGAGGCGTTTCCACAGCGCTGGAGTCGGCACCGCACCGTCCTCGAAAACATCAACGCGTACGACGCCACGCTATACAGAGACGGCGATCGCTGGTGGATGTTCGTAAACGTTGCAGAACCCGGAGCCGACAGCAGCGACGAGCTGCATCTCTACTCGAGCACAACGCCGCTCGGACCCTGGACCGCCCATCGCGCCAACCCGGTCGTTTCCGACGTGCGGCGTGCCCGCCCTGCCGGACCGTTGTTCTCACGCGACGGCATGCTGTACCGGCCGAGCCAGGACTGCTCCCTGGCATACGGGCACTCGGTGCTGATCAATCGCGTGGATGTCCTGGATGACGACGCATACCGGGAAACGACGGTAGAGCGGGTGTCGCCGGACTGGGCCAGCAACGTCTTGCGGATCCATACGCTCGGCCGCAGCCGGCGGCTGCGGGTAATCGACTGCATGGTGAACAGAAAACACCGATTAGGCGGCCGCTCTGCGCGCTACGGCCGGTTCACATCGCGGCGGATCACGCGGGCGTGAATCACCGAACTCGCGGGCCCCTTGCAGCCAGGATAGGGATCGCAAACCGGCGTGTGGTAGTTGGCGAGCTTCAGATAGCACCCCTGCCCTGCATACAGC
>DATKEK010000316.1:0-7069 GCA_035512195.1 Burkholderiales bacterium | reverse complement strand
AAGCAGCCTGATGACACGCTCGACCAGGCGCAGGAGCAGAAACTCGATCATATCTGCCGGAAGCTGATGCTCAATCCGGGGGAGCGCTTTCTGGATATAGGGTGCGGCTGGGGCGGCCTGATCCTGTGGGCAGCGCAGAACTTCGGCGTTCGCGCGCTCGGGATCACACTCTCCGACGAACAGCATGCCTACGTCTCTGCACGTATCAAGGAACTCGACCTTACCGACCGTTGTGAAGTCCGGCTGATGGATTACCGCGACGTCCCCGAGAGCGAGCCGTTCGACAAGATCGCGAGCGTCGGCATGTTCGAGCATGTCGGAAAACGCAATCTGCCAGCGTATTTCCGCAAGATCCACGCATTGCTGAAACCGGGAGGCGTGGTGTTGAATCACGGTATTACCACGAACTCTCTGGACGACGGCCAGCTTGGCAGCAGCCTCGGCGAATTCGTGGCGGAGTACGTTTTTCCCGGGGGTGAACTGGTGCACGTATCGCGCGTGATGCGCGAAATGTCGGGCGAAGGGCTGGAGGCCTGGGACGTGGAATGCCTGCGGCCGCACTATGCAATGACGCTATGGCATTGGGTCCGCCGGCTCGAAGCCAACGCCGAAGAGGCGCGCCGGCTGGTCGGCGAGAAACGATACCGGATCTGGCGCATTTATATGTCAGGCTCCGCGCATGCTTTCGAACGTGGCTGGATATCGATTTTTCAGATTCTCGGCGCGAAGCCGCTGCCGGACGGTTCGCAGCCTTACCCCCTTACGCGGTCTTACATTTATGAGGATCACTGAAGCACTGTTGCCGGTTCTTCTTGCCGGTTTGCTGATCGCCGGCTGCTCCGGCGGGAAATACCGGGAACCTGGCCCGCGCTTCGCCGAACCCGGGGCAGACACCCGGTTTGCCGGCCTGCGCAAGGAGGAATGGAAGGAAATAGCGGTAAGGCTGCCGGACTACCCAATGGAAGATGACCTGCAGCCGTTCAATATCGAGGGGCGCAGCGACAACAGTTTTTTCGTGGATCGCCGCTCGGTGAGCGCGGATGAGGACGGTGTGGTGCGTTACACGGTGGTGGTGCGCACGCCGGCCGGCGTGGAGAACGTCAGCTACGAGGGCATCCATTGCCGGGAGCAGCGATGGAAATCGTACGCCATCGGGCAGCTCGACCGGACATGGTCCGAGTCGCGCACCCAGGACTGGCGCCGTATCGAGCGTCTGGGCGTAAATGCCTATCACGTGCCGCTGTATCACGTGTACTTCTGTCCGGATGGATTCCCGGTGCGCAGCACCGAAGTGGCGCTCGCCGAAATGCGCCGCAGCTACAGGGAAGGGGGGCCGCTCAGCGACCGGCGGTAGAGCCACGGCGAAGCGAGAGTCTCTACGCAAAGGCCGCAAAGAAACGCAAAGGTCGCAAAGGAACGACAGATTTCTTCGTGTTTCTTTGCCTGCGGCGTGACCTTGATCGGCTTGCGGCCGCTAAAGATCGGCCTGCGCCGCAATCTAGTTTTGCTCGTCAGAGCAAAACTAGATTGTCTCGGTGAATCAGCTCGGGTTCGTCGATGTAGCCGAGTTTGGCTTCGATCTGGGCTGAGGGGGTTTTCAGGATCTTGCGGGTTTCGGCGGCGCTGTAGTTCACCAGGCCGCGGGCGATTTCGTTGCCCTGCGCGTCGATGCAGCTGACCAGCTCGCCACGTTCGAAATGTCCCGAGGCATCCTGCACGCCGATCGGCAACAGGCTCTTCCGGTCTTCTTTCAGCGCTTTTACCGCGCCATCGTCCAGCATGAGTTTGCCGCGCGCCTGCAAGTGATCGGCAAGCCACTGCTTGCGCGCGGCGAGCGTCATCTCTTGCGCGTTCAGTTCGGTGCCGATCATTTCGCCAGCCGCGAGACGCACGAGTACATCCGGCTCGCGGCCGGAAGCGATGATGGTGTGCGCGCCGCTGCGGGCTGCGCGCTTCGCGGCAAGTACCTTGGTCAGCATGCCACCGCTGCCGATGTGGCTGCCGATGCCACCGGCCATTTTCTCCAGCGCCGGATCCCCCGCCAGTGCCTGCCGCACGAACTCCGCATCTGCTTTCTTGCGCGGGTCCACGGTGTACAGGCCGGACTGATCGGTGAGGATGATCAGCACGTTGGCCTCGATTAGATTCGCCACCAGTGCCGCCAGGGTGTCGTTGTCGCCGAAACGGATCTCGTCGGTCGATACCGTATCGTTCTCGTTGATGATCGGAATAACGTTCAGATCGAGCAGGCTGCGCACCGTCGAGCGCGCATTCAGGTAGCGTTTGCGGTCCGACAGATCCTCGTGGGTCAGCAGGATCTGCGCACTGTGCAGATCGTGCTTGCGGAAGCATGATTCGTATGCCTGCACCAGTCCCATCTGCCCGACCGCCGCCGCGGCCTGCAGCGCGTGCAACGCGTGCGGCCTGCGCTTCCAGCCGAGCCGCTGCATGCCTTCGGCAACCGCTCCGCTGGATACCAGTACGACCTGTCGGCCCTGTTTCTTGAGTTCAGCCAGTTGTTCGGCCCAGCGCGCGAGCGCGGCGTGGTCCAGGCCTTGCCCATTGTTGGTAACCAGGCTGCTTCCGACCTTGACGACAAGGCGTTTGGCGGCGGCGGCTGCGGACTTCATCTGGACTGTATCCGTTGCGGGATCGCTCAGCCGGCCACGTTCTGCGGTTCAAGGGCCGCTTCGTTTGCAGCAGTGCGCTCGAGGTGGTCCATGATCGCGTACATCAACTCGTCGCAGCCTTTTCCGGTGAGAGCGGAGATGATGAAGTGCCGTTCCGGACTTTCTCCGGTCTTTTCGAATTCGGCAATGAATGCGTCGGCGCGCGCCTGTTGCTCGTCCGCCGGCAGCAGGTCGATCTTGTTGAGCACCAGCCAGCGCGGCTTCCGGTAAAGCGACTCGTCGTACTTTCTGAGTTCTTCGACGATCGCACGTGCGTCGCGCACCGGGTCCGCAGAGGCATCGAACGGCGCAACGTCAACCAGATGCAGCAGGAGCCGGGTGCGTTGCAGGTGGCGCAGAAACTGGTGGCCAAGGCCGGCGCCTTCGGCCGCGCCCTCGATCAGGCCGGGAATATCCGCGATCACGAAGCTGCGGTTCTCGTCGATCCGCACCACGCCGAGATTCGGGTGCAGCGTGGTAAACGGATAGTCTGCGACCTTGGGGCGCGCCGCGGACACCGCGCGGATGAGTGTCGATTTGCCCGCGTTCGGCAGCCCCAGCAGGCCCACGTCCGCCAGAACCCTCAGTTCCAGCTTGAGCTTGCGGGATTCTCCCGGTTGGCCCGGCGTGCACTGCCGCGGCGCGCGGTTGGTGCTCGACTTGAAATGAATGTTGCCCAGCCCGCCTTGCCCGCCCTTGGCGATGGTGGCGGTCTGTCCATCCAGCGACAGGTCGGCGACGACCTCGCCCGTCTCCGCGTCGGTGACGACGGTGCCGACCGGCATACGCAGGTGAATGTCTTCCGCGGACTTGCCATAGCAGTCCTTGCCCTGACCGTTCTCGCCGTTGCGCGCGCGATGAATGCGCTGGAACCGGTATTCGACCAGCGTATTGATGTTGCGGTCGGCCACCGCGAACACGCTGCCGCCGCGACCGCCGTCGCCCCCGCTCGGGCCCCCGCGCGGCACGTACTTTTCGCGCCGGAACGCAGCGATACCGTCCCCGCCCTTGCCGGAGTGCGCTTCGATGATGGCTTCGTCGATGAACTTCATAAGTAACCTACCCGACCCCATCCCGCTCCATTGCGCGGATGGGGATGGAGCGAGGACAAATTAAAAAAGCCCTATCGTCGCCGATAGGGCTTCTTGCGAGAAAGAGCCGAAGACCTCAGGCCGGGACGACGCTGACCGTTTTCTTGTGCCGAGGGCCCTTGAAACCGAACACCACCTGTCCGCTGATCTTGGCAAACAGCGTGTGGTCTCTGCCCATGCCGACGTTGTCGCCCGGATGCACTTGCGTGCCGCGCTGGCGCACGATGATGCTGCCGGCCGGGATGACCTGTCCGCCGAAGCGCTTTACGCCGAGGCGCTTGGAGTTCGAATCGCGGCCGTTTCGCGAACTGCCGCCTGCCTTCTTGTGTGCCATGACTTGCTCTCCTTAGGCCGAGATCTTGTCGATCCGCAGCTCGGTGAAATTCTGCCGGTGACCTTGCTGTTTCCGAAAGTGCTTGCGCCGGCGCATCTTGAAAATATGCACCTTGTCGTTGCGTCCATGCGAGACCACCGTGGCCTCGACCTTGGCGCCGGAAACCAGCGGGGTGCCGATGGCGACCTTGTCTCCGTCGGCGACCATCAGCACCTGGTCGAGCACGACCTGGGCGCCAACCCCTGCAGGTAACTGTTCTACTTTGAGTTTTTCGCCGGACGAGACGCGATACTGCTTGCCGCCAGTCTTGATTACCGCATACATTTGTGGCGCTCCGTGGGGACTCTCGGGAAAGCCGCGCATGTTACATAAAAAGAAGACCTTAGTAAAGGCGGACGGTGTTCCCGGGAGGCGGCGCCGGGCGCCAGGCGTTATCCTTGACATGGCATGACGCGCCTCCCTAACATCGCGGCTTTTTTCTCCCGCCCGTGATCCCCGAACTCATCAGCGATCTCGTCGCCGACGACATGCGCGAAGTCGACGCAGTCATCCGGCAGCGGCTCGGTTCGGAGGTCGTCCTCATCCGGCAGGTCGCGGAATATATTGTCGGCGGCGGCGGCAAGCGCCTGCGCCCCGCGCTGGTAATACTCGCGGCGGGGGCCTGCGGTTACTCCGGAAAGGCACATCACCAGCTGGCTGCAGTGGTGGAGTTCATTCATACCGCGACGCTGCTGCACGACGATGTGGTCGACGATTCCGCCATGCGCCGCGGGCGCGCCACCGCGAACGCCACCTTCGGCAACCCTGCCGCGGTGCTCGTCGGCGATTTCCTCTATTCGCGAGCGTTCCAGATGATGGTCGAGGTGCAGAACATGCGGGTGATGGAGGTGCTGGCCGACGCCACCAACACCATCGCCGAAGGCGAAGTGCTGCAACTGCTGAACGTGCACAATACCGCGGTCGATGAGCAGGGCTACCTGCGCGTCGTGCGCTCGAAGACGGCCAAGCTGTTCGAGGCCGCCGGCCGCCTGGGGGCCATACTCGCGGGCAGCCCTCGCCAATACGAAGCCGCACTTGCGGTATACGGGGCGGAGCTGGGGATCGCGTTTCAGCTCGTCGACGACATCCTCGACTACTCGGGCGACCTGGCGCAAACCGGCAAGAATCTCGGCGACGATCTGGCGGAAGGCAAGCCCACGTTGCCGCTCATCTATGCCATGCACAACGGCACGGACGAGCAGCGCGCGCTGGTGACACGGGCCATCGGGGAGGGCGGACTCAAGGACTTTGAGCCGGTCATGCGGGCGATCAGGGACTGCGGCGCGCTGGACTATACGCAACGGCAGGCGGAAGCGGCCGCCAGGCGCGGAATCGAGGCGCTAGGTCCAGTTTCAAATTCAAAGTACAGGGAATGTTTGCTAGAATTGGCCGGCTTTGCGGTCAGCCGCAATTACTGAGTGCAATCGGGGTGTAGCTCAGCCTGGTAGAGTACTGCGTTCGGGACGCAGGAGTCGGAGGTTCGAATCCTCTCACCCCGACCAACTTCCTTCCAAGGTGGTGAAGAAAGCGTGGCCAAGTTTCTACTTCTGATCGCCGTCTTCATCGTCGTGTATCTGATCTACCGAAACTCCGCACGCGGCAGCGCCAAACCCGTGCGGGGCACGGCATCCGCCGCGCCGGAGGACATGGTCCGCTGCAAACTCTGCGGCGTTCACCTGCCGAAGAGCGAAAGCGTCACTTCGCACGGCGAGTTCTTCTGCAGCCAGGAACACCTCCGGGTTGCGGGCAAGGACGAACCGCACTGAACCGGTTTGCAATGCAAGGGATGAGGGGGGCCGCGTGATCCTGTCGCATCCCGCTTCCGCCGATCGGCCGAGCTTCGGCGGCGCGTACTGGCGCTCGCTGCTGTTCTTCAATCTCTATCGCCTGGCGGTCGGACTGGTACTGCTGGGCTCTGTGCTGCTACTCGGCGAGAACATCCCCTTCGGGTCTTTCAACCGGCCGGTGTTCCTCTACACCTGCGTCGGGTACATCGTGTTCATGCTGCTTGCATTCGTGCCGATTCAGGCGCGCAGCATGCCATTCAATCTGCAGCTCACCATCTACGTCTGCGTGGACGTGCTCGCCGTGGTGCTCATGATGTATGCGAGCGGCGGCATCTCGAGCGGGCTTGGCCTGCTGTTGCTCGCATCGCTTGCTGCGGCCGGATTGATGAGCCGCGGCAGGCTTACGCTGTTCTTCGCCGCTGTCGCTTCCCTGGGAAGTCTCGGCGAACAAGCCTACGAAGCGCTGTTTCTCTACAGCAACACCGCGCTGTTTGTGCAGTCCGGGATGCTCAGCATCGGTTTTTTTGCCACCGCCTGGCTCGCGCATACGCTCGGGAAACGCGCGGTGGCGATCGAGGAAATCGCCGCGCAACGCGAGGTCGACCTTGCCAACATGGCGCAGGTCAACCAGCTCATCATCCAGGACATGCAGGACGGCGTGCTGGTGGTCGACCAGAACGGCGTCATCCTCCAGGCAAATTCGCGCGCGGAACAGATTCTCGGCCCGAAGTCGCAAAGCGCGCGCGAGGTGCGGCTGCACGACTATGCGCCGGTGCTGGCGGCGCGTCTCGAGCAGTGGCGCCGGGATCCGACCGTCAAGTTCGATCCGATGCGGACCATCATCGGCCAGAAGTCCGCTGCGGCGCGGTTCGTGCCGGTCGGGCGCAGCCGGGACGTCGGTGTCGTGATCTTTCTCGAGGACCTGACGCGCGTGCAGCAGCAGGCCCAGCAACTCAAACTCGCGTCTCTCGGGCGGCTGACGGCGAACATTGCGCACGAGATCCGCAATCCTTTGTCGGCGATCAACCATGCCACCGAGCTGCTGCTGGAGGAAACCAACCGCACGGCCTCCCAGCTGCGCATGCTGCAGATCATTCATGACAACACCAAGCGCCTGGACCGGATGGTCCAGGATGTGCTCAAGCTGAA
>DATKEK010000315.1:0-15000 GCA_035512195.1 Burkholderiales bacterium | reverse complement strand
TACAGGGAGTGGATCATCAGCCTGAGCAGCTGACGGACTTCGGTCTGGAAACTCAGTGTCTCCTTGGTAACGGCATCGGCCATGGCGCTTCCTCTTTGTCTTAATATTTTGTGACGACTTGCTAGGATGGGGGCGACCGCGTCAGGCTTCAAGCGGCCGGCGGAACCCGCGTACCGCCGCTGTCGTTACAGGGACCCACTGCCCGCATTCACCGCATCCTGAAGGAGGCCCGCATGAACACCCGATTGCCCATCGCCGTGAGCCTGTGCTGGACCGTTGCAGGCTGCGACGTGGAGGCGGCCGACCTGCCGATCGACCGTATCAAGCTGCCGCCGGGATTCTCGATCCAGGTGTTCGCCTCGGAACTGCCCAACGCGCGTTCGCTGGCACTCGGCGCGAAAGGCACGGTGTTCGTCAGCACCCGCTCCGAGGGGGCAGTGTACGCGCTGGTGGACAGCAACCGGGACGGCAAGGCAGACAAGGCCTATACGCTGGCCGAGGGCCTGAACTCGCCGAACGGGGTGGCCTTCCGCAACGGCTCGCTGTATGTCGCGGAGATCAACCGGGTACTGCGCTACGACAACATCGAAGCCAATCTCGTCAGCCCGCCGCAGCCGGTGACGGTCAGCGACCGTTTTCCGGGCGACCGGCACCATGGCTGGAAGTTCATCGCCTTCGGTCCGGACGACAAGCTCTATGTGCCGGTCGGAGCGCCCTGCAATATCTGCGAACCGGACCCGGACCGCTACGCGGTGATCATGCGCATGAATCCCGACGGCAGCCAGCTCGAGACCTTTGCGCGCGGGGTTCGCAATACGGTCGGCTTCGACTGGCATCCGCAGACCGGAGAACTGTGGTTCAACGATCACGGGCGCGACTGGATGGGTGACGACATGCCGTCCGACGAACTGAATCATGCGCCGGCGCCCGGCATGAACTTCGGCTATCCGTACTGCCACCAGGGCGATGCGCCCGATCCGGAGTATG
Organism: Burkholderiales bacterium; assembly: GCA_035512195.1. Classification (GTDB taxonomy): domain Bacteria; phylum Pseudomonadota; class Gammaproteobacteria; order Burkholderiales; family Eutrophovitaceae; genus DATKEK01. The sequence continues at coordinate 14,013 of DATKEK010000315.1, read as the reverse complement.
GCCACAAGCGCGACTGCGCCGAATTCGTCGCGCCCGCTCTCAACCAGGGCGGCCACGTGGCGCCGAACGGGCTGCGCTTCTATACCGGCGGGATGTTCCCGAGCGACTACCGCAACCGCATCTTTATCGCGCAGCACGGCTCCTGGAACCGCAGCGAGAAATCCGGCTATCGCGTGGCGATGGTCACGCTGAACGGCAGCAAGGTGGAGGAGTACGCAGTATTTGCCGAAGGCTGGCTGGAGAACGAACAGCACTGGGGCCGCCCCTGCGACCTGCTGGTGATGCCGGACGGTTCGCTGCTGATTTCCGACGACTACGCGAACGCGGTATACCGCGTTACGTATTCGCGATATGCGGCGTACCGGAAGCGGCTGTGCCGGAGCGTTCTTCTTCGTCGGGCTTGCCGCCGGCCGCGGACAGCAGGCGCTTGAAGGTATCGCCCTCGATCAGCGCCTTGAGGCCGACATAATCGATCTTGCCGGTCGCAAGCAGCGGAATCTCCGGGATGTGCACGATGCGTTTGGCGACCGCGAGATCCTGCGCGCCCAGCGCACGCGCCGCATCCGCCAGCTGCAGGCGCGTCAGATCCGGGGCGGTGGAGAACAGCACCGTGGTTTCGCCCACCCCTTCCTGCGTGCCGAGAATGGCGGCGTGCTGGAAGTCCGGCGATGCCTCGCGCGCAATGTGCTCGACCACATCCAGCGATACCATCTCGCCGGCGATCTTGGCGAAGCGCTTGACCCGGCCGGAAACGGTAACGATGCCGTCGCCATCCACCTCAACCACGTCGCCGGTGTTGTACCAGCCTTCGCCCATCACCGACTTCGGCGGCTCGATCACACCCGGGTTGCCGTAGCGCAGGTAGCCGAGCATCAGGTTCGGGCCGCGAATGTGCAGGATGCCGCCCTTGTCGATACCCTCGACTTCCTCCAGCGCGTGTTCGATTCCCGGCAGAAAGCGCCCCACCGCGCCGCGGCGGTAGATCGCGGGTGTGGCCAGCGAGATCACCGGCGCGCACTCGGTCGAGCCGTAGCCTTCGAGAATGCGCAGGCCGAATTTCTCGAGCCAAACGCGCGACACTTCCGGCGAGAGTTTCTCGCCGCCGGAAATCACGTAGCGCAGCGTGCGGAAATCCATCGGATTGGCATAACGCGCGTAGAACGACAGGAAGGTGCTGGTACCGAACAGGATGGTGCAGTCGCGCCGGTAACAGATCTCCGGAATGGCGCGGTAACGCAGCGGCGAGATGTACAGGAACAGCCGCGTGCCGGTGATCAGCGGCAGCATCATGCCGGCAGTGAAACTGTACGCGTGATAGATCGGCAGCGCGTTGAGAATGCGGTCCTGCGGGGAGAAATCGAATACCGCGCGCATCTGCGCGATGTTGGCGACGATCGCATGATGCGAGAGCACCACGCCCTTGGGGCGGTCCTCCGATCCGGACGTAAACAGCACCACCGCGGGATCGAGGTTCGACTGCCTTTCGATCACCAGCCGCGGGAACCAGATCGCGAACGCCACCAGCCACAGCTTGTCGAGCAGACCGAACTGCGAGCGGATGTCTTCCAGGTACAGCAGCTGCCTGTCGCCCAACGCATCTATCAGCGGCTCGAGTTTGGCCTGCTGGATGAACTTGCGCGAGGTGATCACCGTCTTCACCCGCGCGGCCACCGCCGCGGTCTCTACGCCCATCGGGCCGCTGGTGTAGTTGAAGATCGCCGGCAGGCGTCCGGCCGCGGACAAGCCCATCACGGTGCAGACGGACATGATCACGTTGGGCAGAAGCACACCCACGGTTTCCTTGTCCTCTGTGTGCCGGCGCGACCAGCGTGAAATGGCGAGGCTGGCTTTCAGCAGGAAGCCGTAGGTTTTCGGTTCCTCGTTCTGGTCTTCCATCAGCTGCCACGACCGGCCATTGGCGGCGACTGCATCGAGGAAGCATTCGAATACCGGCTTGCAGGCATGCGACTGCAATGCCGTGGCCTGCATGATCTCGCTCAGCCTGCGGGTGGCGAGTGCGCGGCGCCGGCGACCGCTGACCGCGCCACCGCCGTCGATGCGTGCGGGCGGATGCACGCGCAGCGTCACTCTCGGCAGCAGGCGCGCGAGCAAGGACGCATTTCCGGATCTTGAGAACCACTGCGCCGAGCCTTCGATATGCACCGGCAGCACTGCCGCTCCGCTCTTCAGCGCGATCAGTGCCGGCACCGGATACACCTTCATCAACCCGTTGCCGCGGTTCACGCGCCCTTCCGGAAACACCACCACCGCGCGGCCGCCGCGCAGTGGCTTGAGCACGCGCTTGATCGTCGCCGGATTGCTCACGTCGAGCACCTCGTGCGAAACGAAACGCAGCAACCTGGCCGACCAGCGGGCGGCCGAATCCTCGGGAGGCAGTACGACGATCGGATTGCGTGGCAGAAACAGCGCCAGCAGCAACGCGTCGACCGGCGATACGTGATTGGCCACCACGAGCAGCCGGTTGGACTGCTCGAACGGCGCCAGGTCGCCGATCACGCGAACTCGCAACAGGAATCTGAGGGCCGTGCGGAGCAGAATTTTCATTTTTTGGCGAACCATCGAACGGGCGCAGCGAAGGCTGCCATTGTCCGGCGACGAGGCCGATTCGTCAACAAAATCCTATAGTTGCGTCGTTCAATGACGACACGGCCGTGGCCCGTAACGCCCCCGCAATCAATCTGAAACTTGATTTATTTTCGTCGTCTGCCGGTGACAGACGTCCGCAAATTGTTGACACATAAGCTGAAAAATTAAACTTATCAAAGTGTTAGATTTGCAAACTTATCCAGATTTGGCTTAGAGTCTGATCGCAACCTGCCCCCTGACGCTGGTTGCGTCCCTGATTTGCCGCACAAAAACGATCCGCATGGAGAAGCAAAATGGACATGAACATCCCGCAAGCCCTCCTCAACATACCTGCTGTCGACCTGCCGCTATCGCCACGGCCAGTCGCAAATTTGCCGGAGCACGGGCCGAGCGAGTACTTCTTTTCCGAGCAGCTTTCGGCATTCTTCGACCAGGAATTGCGCGCCATGTGGCTGCGCTGGAAGCCGGCCCCGCGGCCGAATTTCAACCCCGAGCTGCTGCGTGACCTCAACCGCTATTGCCGCTTCCTGACGCAGACCCAGGGGCGAATCGACTGCAACGGCGATTCGTCGCCGGTCGAGTACGCGATCCTCGCCTCGCGCGCCAAGGGGGTATTCAATCTCGGCGGCGACTTGAGCCTGTTCATGCGGTTGATCGAGGGGCAGGACCGCGACGGCCTGCTGCGATACGGCAAGGCCTGCATCGACGTGCTATACCAGAACTACATCGGACACGGGCTGCCGATTACCACCATCTCGCTGGTGCAGGGCGAGTGCTTGGGCGGCGGCTTCGAGGCAGCATTGTCGAGCGACGTGCTGATCGCGGAGCGCCAGGCCCGCTTCGGGTTTCCGGAGATCCTGTTCAACATGTTCCCCGGGATGGGCGCCTATTCGTTCCTCGAGCGGCGTGTGGGCCGCAAAACCACCGAGGAGCTGATCTCCGGTGGCAGGGTCTACAGCGCCGATGATATGCTGGCGCTCGGTGTGGTCGACCGGGTGGTGGACGAAGGTCAGGGCGAGGCGGAAATCGCCAGCTTTATCAAGTCCCGCAGCCGCAACAGAAACGGGCTGGCCGGTCTCGCCGCGGCACGGCGCTGCGTGCACAAGCTCGACTACCAGGAACTGTCCGACGTGGTCGAGGCCTGGGTAGATACCGCGCTGCGGCTGACCACCCGCGACCTCAAGCTGATGCAGCGGCTGGTCACCCGGCAGACCGAGTTGAACGCCGGGCGGTCGCTGCACTGATGGGCACGTTCGATGGACTCGCCGCCCAGCCTGCGCGGCGAAAACGCAGAGGCAGACGCCAGATGGCGCACGAACTTGCGGACGAGTACACGATCCAGGAGGCCGCGGCCCGGCTCGGCATCCCCGAGCAGAAGCTGCGGCGCTGGGATGCCCAGGGTGTGCTGGTCGCGCGACGCACCGGCGGTGGCCACCGGCGCTATGCGCGCGAGATCATCGAGGGCCTGGCCGGATCCACTGTCGGTGCCAAGGAAGACCGGCATAACGACGAATTGGCGCAGGCCCGCAAGTCGCTGAAGGAGAAGCGCCGCATCATCCAGCTGCTGCTGGAAAGCGAAGCCCGCTACCGCGACCTGGTCGAGACTACGCACGACCTTATCTGGACCACCGACTCGCTCGGCCGCTTCACCTACCTGAACTACGGAAGCCTGGACATCTTCGGCCAGCAGCCCAAGGACCTGATCGGACGCTGCTTCTTCGACTTCGAGGCGAAGCCCTCGCATATCTCCAACCGCCGTTTCCTGTCGACTTTGCGCAAGCATGGCGAGGTGAAGAACTACCTCACGCACCTGCTGGCCGCCGACGGCAGCGACCGCTGGGTCGGAATCAATGCCAGGGTTTCCAACGACGACCAGGGCCGCATCGTCGGCCTGCGGGGTACCGCTCGAAACGTCACCGAGCAGCACAAGGCCGCACTTCAGATCGAATATCTCGCCACCCGCGACGCGCTCACCGGGCTGCCGAACCGGGTCAGCCTGCAGCGCGCGCTGGAAGCCGCGCTGGAGTCGGGCGAAAAGGGCGCGGTGCTGCAGCTCGATATCGATCACTTCAAATATGTAAACGACAACTTCGGGCACCGCTCGGGCGACCAGATGCTGGTTGCCATCGGCGGCATCCTTAGCGATCTCGCGGGAGACACCGGCACGCAGGTGTTCCGGCTCGGCGGCGACGAGTTTGCGATTCTGCTGCCCGACGCACTGCGCAGCGATGCGATTGCCGCCGCGGAGCGCACGATCGAGGCGCTGCGTCATTTCAAGCCCCAGGTTGCCGGCGATGCCTGCCTGTCCTCGGTTACCGCCTCTATCGGCATCGTGACTTACCCGTTCCAGGGCGGCGATGTCGCGACGTTGCTCGCCCATGTCGACATCGCCATGTACCAGGCGAAAGACGACGGGCGCAACCGCTACGTGCTCCACGACACCCGGTCTGACGACCTGCGCGCGACCCACAAGCGGGTGCATTGGGCGCGGGAGCTGCGCGAGGTGCTGGACCAGGACCGCCTGCTGATCTATTCGCAGCCTGTGGTGCGGCTGGCGGACGCCAAGACCGTGCATCACGAAATGCTGGCGCGCATCGTCGACAGCGACGGCCAGCTGGTGCTGCCGGGGCAGTTCATCGAGGTGGCGGAATCGCTCGGCCTGGCACAAGAAATCGATCTGCGGGTGGTGTCGATGCTGATCGCGCACCTGCAATCGCCGGAACGCCGCGACGAGCGCGTGCGGTATTTCGTGAATCTGTCGCGCGCGAGCATCTCGGACGCGCAGTGGGTGCGCAGCTTCAGGCGCCTGCTCGACGAGTCTTCGATCAATCGCGGCCAGCTGGTGTTCGAGATTACCGAGTCGGCTGCGATGTCCAACGTCGATGTGACGCAGGATTTCATCGGTCAGGTCAAGGCCATGGGTTGCCGCTTCGCGCTGGACGATTTCGGCGCGGGGTTCAGCTCGTTCTATTACCTCAAGCGCTTCGATGTCGACTACCTGAAGATCGACGGCAGTTTCGCGCGCGAGCTGGTGTCCGACGAAGCCAGCCGCTTGTTCGTGCGCGCGTTGTGCGACGTCGCCAAGGGGCTGGGCAGGCAGGTGATCGCGGAAGCGGTGGAGACGCCGGAACTGCTGGGCATTCTCGCCGGCATGGGCGTCGAATATGCGCAGGGCTTCGTGTTCTCCCGGCCAAGGCCGTTCCTGCCGGTGGAAATCGCGGAACAAAGCACAGCCCGGCGCGCATAAGGGCACTGGCGCCGTAAGACGCGCGCTCAGACCTGCCAGGTTCCGTCCAGCAGCTTCTCGGCCCAGAACAGGCCGATGATCGTCTTCGGCTCGTTTATCCGGCCGCTGCGCACCCACTCCAACCCTTCCTGCAACGGCAGCCGCAGCGTCTCCAGGAATTCGCCTTCGTCCAGCCGGGCGCCGCGGAATTCCAGGCCGCGCGCCAGAAAGAAATCGATCCGCTCATTGGAATAACCGATGCACGGGTACACGTGACCGAGATTGCGCCATTCAGCCGCGACATAACCGGTTTCTTCCAGCAACTCGCGTTTCGCGGTTTCCAGCGCAGGCTCGCCGGTTTCCAGTTTGCCCGCCGGCAGTTCATAGAAATGCAGGCCCACCGGGTAGCGGAACTGCCGCTCGAGCAGGATCGAACCGTCTTCGAACAGCGGCAGGATCAGCGCCGCGCCCGGATGAACGATGTACTCTCGCCGCGCCTGCGCACCGTCCGGCAGCCGCACGTCGTCCTCGCGCAGTTCGAGCAAGCGGCCCTTGTAAGCGACGCGCGAGGCCAGTTTCTTCTCGCTGAAATCCGCGCTCACGGACGTTCGACCGTTATCACAAGGAAAGATAAATCGCGCGCTCGCATACCGCGAGCAGCAACCCCGGCACCAGACCGAACACGATGACGGCGAGCCCGTTGGCGCTCATCAGGATGCGCACGTCCGCGCGCGGCGCGATCGGCGCGCTGTCGACGGGCGACTCGAAGTACATCAGCCGTACCACCCGCAGATAGTAGAACGCGCCGATCAGGGAGAAGATCACCGCCACCACCGCAAGCCACACATGGCCGATGGAAACCACCGCCTGCAACACGAACAGCTTCGCCCAGAAGCCCATGGTGGGCGGTATGCCGGCCATCGAGAACATCAGCAGCAGCATGACGAAGGCGTACCACGGGCTGCGCTGGTTCAGCCCACGGAAGTCCTCAAGCTCTTCGGCTTCGAAACCTTCGCGTGACAGCAGCAGGATCATGCCGAACGTTCCCAGCCCCATCAGCACGTAGATCACGATATAGAACATCGCGGCGCTGTAGCCGTCGATGGTGCCCGACAGCACGCCGAGCAGCAGGAAGCCCATGTGCGAAATGGTCGAGTACGCCAGCATGCGCTTCAGATTGGTCTGTGCGATGGCCACCACGTTGCCGAGCGCGAGCGAGGCGACAGCGAGGATCATCAGCATCTGCCGCCACTCGACCAGCAGCGAGTCCATGCCGAGCGCTTCCACCAGCATGCGCATCACGAAGGCAAACGCCGCCAACTTCGGCGCGGTGCCGATCAGCAGCGTCACTGCGGTCGGCGCGCCGTGATAGACATCGGGCACCCACATGTGGAACGGCACGGCTCCGAGCTTGAAGCCGATTCCGGCGACCACGAATACCAGACCGAACAGCAGGATGGTCGGCAGCGCTTCGCCGTCCATGATGCGGGCGGCGACCTCGGTGATCTCCAGCGAGCCGGTCGCCCCGTAGATCATCGACATGCCGTAAAGCAGCAGGCCGGAGGCAAGCGCGCCGAGCACGAAGTACTTCATCGCCGCCTCGACCGCGCGCGCCGAATCCCGCGCCAGCGCCACCAGCGCATAAAGGCTCAGGCTAAGCAGCTCCAGGCCGAGATACAGCGACAGGAAATGATTGGCGGAGATCATCACCATCATGCCGAGCGTGGCCAGCAAAGACAGGACGAAGAATTCCCCGCGGTTCAGTCCTCGCGGAACCAGGTACTCGCGCGAGTAGGCGAGCACCACCGCTACCGACAGGCAGGCCATCGACTTGAGCACGTCCGCCAGCGGGTCGGCGACGAACATCCCGGTAAATGCGTACGCGATGTTGTCGGATGCGCCGCCGATCAGGATGACCGCGGACAGGATCAGCGTCGCCTGCGTAAGCGCATAGGTCCAGAAGCGGTTGCGCTCGCTGAGGAAAAGGTCGACGACCAGGATGGCGCAGGCCATGGTCAGCAGGAAGATCTCCGCTGCCGCCGGCGCCAGATCTGCGATGGCAAAGTCCATTTATCCTCGGTTCATCAAGATTACGCCCCCGGTTCCTATGCCTTGCGCGCCTACAGCTTCGACTGCACCGCGTGTCCGAGCAGCTGCTCGACCGACACGTTCAGCACTTCGGTGAACGGCAGCGGATAGACGCCCATGAACAGCACGGCGGCGGCCGCCAGGCCGAGCACGATCATCTCCGGCGCGCCGATGTCTTTCAGACCGGCGACCTTGTCGTTGGCCACCGCGCCGAACACCACGCGCTTGTACATCCACAGTGTGTATGCGGCACCGAATATCAGCGTGGTCGCCGCCGTCGCCGCGTACCAGAAGTTGCGCTCCATCGCGCCCAGGATTACCAGGAACTCGCCAACGAATCCGCTGGTGCCCGGCAGGCCCGCGTTCGCCATCGCAAACAGCATGAACAGCGAGGCAAATATCGGCATGGTGTTCACCACGCCGCCGTAGTCGCCGATCATGCGGGAGTGCATGCGGTCGTACAGCACGCCGACGCAGAGAAACATCGCGCCGGAGATGAATCCGTGCGAGACCATCTGGATGATCGCGCCTTCCATGCCGCGCGCGTTGAACACGAAGATGCCCAGGGTCACGAAGCCCATGTGGGCGATCGAGGAGTAGGCGATCAGCTTCTTCATGTCCGCCTGCACCAGGGCGACCAGGCCGATGTAAACCACCGCGATCAGCGACAGCCCGACCACCACCGGCGCCAGCAGGTGGCTGGCATCCGGCAGGATCGGCAGCGAGAACCGGATGAAGCCATAGGCGCCGAGCTTCAGCATGATCGCCGCCAGCACCACCGAGCCGCCGGTCGGCGCCTCGACGTGCGCATCCGGCAGCCAGGTGTGTACCGGCCACATCGGCACCTTGACCGCGAATGCGGCGAAGAACGCGATGAACAGCAGGATCTGCACCGCGAGCGGCATGCGCAACTGGTAGTAGTCGGCAATCGCAAAGCTGCCGCCGGCCGCATTGTACAGATAGATGAATGCGACCAGGGTCAGCAACGATCCCAGCAGCGTGTAGAGGAAAAACTTCATCGCGGCATACACGCGATTCGGCCCACCCCACACGCCGATCACGATAAACATCGGGATCAGCGTGGCTTCGAAGAACACGTAGAACAGCGCGGCGTCCATCGCACTGAACACGCCGTTCATCATTCCCGAGAGAATCAGGAGGGCGGCCATGTACTGCGACACGCGCACCTTCACCGACTGCCACCCCGCGATCACCACCAGCACGGTGGTGAAACAGTTCAGCAGGATCAGCAGCAGCGAGATTCCGTCTATGCCGAGGTGGTAGTTGATCCTGAACGATTCGATCCAGGGCACGAACTCGACGAACTGCATTTCCGTGGCACCGCGGTCGAACCCGAACCACAGCGGCAGAGCCACCAGGAAACCGAGCACCGCCCCGGCAAGCGCGATCCAGCGTGCAGCGGATGCGTTGCGGGCCGGGCCGGAGAACAGCACCGCCACCCCGGCGAGGATGGGGAGCCAGATAACGATGCTGAGAACGGGAAGCGCGGGCATGTGCAGGGTTTCCCGGTCAGGTGCTCGCGAACCAGAGCGTCAGCAGCACGAACACGCCGACGATCATGGTAAAGGCATAGTGATAGACGAGGCCGGACTGGAAGCGCTTCGCAACGCGGGCGAACCAGCCGACCAGTTTCGCCGAGCCGTTCACCAGGACGCCGTCGATCACCGCGATATCGCCGCCGCGCCACAGGCCGCGTCCGACCAGGCGGGCGCCGCCTGCGAAGAACCAGTCGTTGAAGCGGTCCATGAAGTACTTCTGGTCCAGCAGCACGTAAACCGGCCAGCCCGCGTCGCGGATTTTCGCCGGCAGCCCCGGCCGCAGCATGTACAGATACCAGGCAACGGCAATGCCCGCCGCCGCGAGCCAGAACGGCAGGGTCGTCAGGCCGTGCAGCACGAATGCGGCTACGCCGTGGAACCCCTCTCCGAGCGCGGCTAGCACGTCATGCTCGGGCAGTACATGGATGGAGCCGCCGAAGAAACCGCCGAACAGCATGGGTTCGATATACGCCCATCCGGCATACACCGACGGAATAGCGAGCGCGACCAGCGGCACGGTAACCACCCACGGCGACTCGTGCAGATGGCTGCGGGTATGCTCGTCCATGCGCGGGGCGCCGTGGAAGGTCATGAACAGCAAGCGGAACGAATACAGCGCAGTGATGAACACGCCGGCGGTCACCGCGAAGTAGGCGAAGCCCGCCCCCGGCAGCTGCGAGGCATGCACCGCCTCAATGATCGCATCCTTGGAAAAGAACCCCGCGAACGGCGGAATGCCGGCGAGCGCCAGGCTGCCGACCAGCGCCGTCCAGTAGGTGATCGGCATGTACCTGCGCAGTCCGCCCATCTTGCGCATGTCCTGCTCGTGGTGCATGGCGATGATCACCGAGCCGGCGCAGAGGAACAGCAGCGCCTTGAAGAACGCGTGCGTCATCAGGTGGAACATGCTCGCGGCGTAAGCGGATGCGCCCAGGGCCACGGTCATGTAGCCGAGCTGCGACAGTGTCGAATAGGCGACCACGCGCTTGATGTCGTTCTGCACCAGGCCGAGCAGCGCCATGAACAGCGCGGTGATCGCGCCGATCACCAGCACCACCGACAGCGCGGTTTCCGACAGCTCGAACAGCGGCGACATTCTCGCCACCATGAAGATGCCCGCGGTCACCATCGTCGCCGCATGGATCAGCGCGGAGATCGGAGTCGGACCCTCCATCGAGTCCGGCAACCAGACGTGTAGCGGGAACTGCGCCGATTTGCCCATCGCGCCGATGAACAGCAGCAGGCAGATGGTGGTGATCAGCGGCCAGCCAACGAAGGTGGTCCAGGCGGTTGCATGCGCCAGATCCGGCGCGGCGGCGAACACCTCGAGATAGTCGAGCGTGCCGAAGTGCACGAACACCAGGGCAATGCCGAGCAGGAAGCCGAAATCGCCGACCCGATTCACCAGGAACGCCTTCAGGTTGGCGTAGATCGCGCTCGGGCGGGTGTACCAGAAGCCGATCAGCAGATAGGAAACCAGGCCGACCGCTTCCCAGCCGAAGAACAGCTGCAGGAAGTTGTTGCTCATCACCAGCATCAGCATGCTGAAGGTGAACAGCGAGATATAGCTGAAGAAACGCTGGTATCCCGGGTCGTCGCGCATGTAGCCGATGGCGTAGATATGCACCATCAGCGACACGAAGGTGACCACCAGCATCATGGTGGCGGAGAGCCGGTCGATCAGGAAGCCGATTTCGAAGCGCACCCCGCCGCTGACCGCCCAGGTGTAGACCGTGCCATTGAAGGTGCTTCCGGAAAGCACGTCGAAGAACACGATCGCTGAAACCACGGTCGATATCGCCATGCCGGCAATCGTCACGCCGTGCGCGCCCGCGCGGCCGACCGCCCTTCCGAACAGCCCGGCAACGATGGCTCCGAACAGCGGCGCCACGGGAACCAGCAGATACAGCAGCTTCATGCTCATTGCACGATCCGCTCCTGCATGGGTCTCTCGGTCGGAACTCGGCAATCGAAACTCCGCACTGTCCTTACCCTTTCAGCGAGTCGAGATCGTCGACGTTGATGGTGCGCGCGGTACGGAACAGCACCACCAGGATCGCGAGCCCGATCGCCGACTCGGCCGCCGCCACCGTAAGGATGAAGAACACAAAGATCTGCCCGGCGACGTCCTGCAGATAGTGCGAGAACGCGATGAAATTCATGTTCACGGCGAGCAGCATGAGTTCGATCGCCATCAGCAGGATGATCACGTTCTTGCGGTTCAGGAATATCCCGACCACGCCGATCGAGAACAGGATCGCGCCTAGGATCAGGTAATGCGACAGCGAGATCACGTTTCGTCCCCTTCCGCCTTGACCCTTCCGCCTTCATCCTTGCCCTTCTCCGCCGGCATCGACACCAGGCGCACGCGATCTTTTCTGCGCACGTTGACTTGCTTCGAGGCGTCGGTGTAGCGGGTGTCCTTGCGCTGGCGCTGAGTCAGCGCGATGGCGGCAACAATCGCCACCAGCAGGATGACCGCCGCGATCTCGAACGCGTACACGTAATCGGTGTAGAGCTGCCGGCCCAGTTCCCGGGTGTTGCTGTACCCGGCCTCGCGAGGCTCGGGAGCCGGCATGCTCTCCAGCCCGAAATAACGCCCGCCGAGGATGATGACCATCTCGGCCACCATCACGCCGGCCACTACCAGTGCCGGGACCAGATAGTCCCAGTAGCCTTCGCGCATCCGGTCGAGATTGATGTCCAGCATCATCACCACGAACAGGAACAGCACCATTACCGCGCCGACGTAGACCAGTACCAGCACGATCGCCAGAAACTCCGCTTCGAGCAGCACCCACAACGCCGCCGCGTTGAAAAACGCCAGCACCAGGAACAGCGCCGAGTGCACCGGGTTGCGCGCGGTGATCACGCGCAGCGCCGCGAACAGCAGGATCGCCGCGAAGAAATAGAAGATGAATGTCCCGAAGTTCACGGCCAATGTCTAAGAATATTTACCCGGGAGACACTGAGAAAACCGGACAAGCCGGCGCGAGGCCATCCGCGAAACGGTCGCAGTCGAATTTATCGCTCTTATCCATGTACTGCGTTTTCTGTTCTTGTTCTTGGTTGTTCTCTAGCAGCTTGATGCAAAAGTCCCCGAACGAATGGTTTCGCCTGTGGTCGAATTGCGCAACGGTTTCGTGAAGGGAGAACAATAATGCGCGGACACGTTGATCCTCAAGCTGCGATGTTCAGTTACTTCTCGCCGGAATCGCGGGTGCCGCAGAAGCATCCGTTGCGCCCGATCAAGGCACAAGCCGACGCGGTGCTTGGATCGATGTCGGCGGAATTCGATCGGCTCTATGCCGAGATCGGCCGGCCCTCGATTCCTCCGGAACGGCTTCTCAAGGCGAGCCTGCTGATTGCGTTGTACTCGGTGCGCTCGGACCGGGTGTTCTGCGAGATGCTCGATTACAACATCCTGTTCCGGTGGTTTCTGGACATGAGCCTGGAGGAAGGCGGCCTGGATCAGTCCAACTTCAGCCGGCTGCGCACGCGACTGGTCGCACACGACACGGCGCGGCGCTTCTTCGATGCGGTGGTGCGCGCCGCGCGCGAGGCGAATCTGCTCTCCGACGAGCACTTCACAGTGGACGGCACCCTCATTGAAGCGTGGGCAAGCCTGAAGAGCTTCAAGCCCAAGGACGGACCGCCCTCCTCGGGCGATAGCTCTGGCGGGATGGTGGACTTTCGCGGCGAGCGGCGTTGCAATGACACGCATGAATCCACCACCGATGATCAAGCCAAGCTCATGCGCAAGGGCACGGGCAAAGAGGCCAAGCTCAGCTACGGCGGGCATGCGCTCATGGAGAACCGCAATGGCCTGTGCGTGGATCTGCAGGTGCGCTCGGCGCTCAAGACTGAAACCGAGGCAACCAAGGAGATCCTTGCACGCCAGGCGCGAAAGCGCGTGCGGCCCGCCACGCTCGGCGCCGACAAGGGCTATCACACGAAGGACTTCGTCGCACACCTGAGGAAGAAGAACATCGCCCCGCACATCGCGCAAATCGAAGGCCGCAACACCCCGGGTCTGGATGCGCGCACCACGCGCCACGCAGGCTACGCGATCAGCCAGCAAAAGAGAAAGCGCGTCGAGGAGATCTTCGGTTGGATGAAGGCCTACGGTGGCATGCGCCGCACGCTCGCGCGCGGATTGGCCCGAGTGCAATTGCACGCCTACATCGTGGGCGCGGCTTACAACCTGCTGCGCATGAGTCGCTTGCAGACGGACACAGCATAGGTGCGTGCGCGGAGCGTGAAGATGAGCGTTTTGCATCACGAACCAGCCTCAAGCACTGCAAGTTCAGACCTCCAAAGCATTGCGCAATCCTGACGGACCGTTTCAATGGCTACGAAATACATCACTTCTAAGTCTTTTGCATCAGGCTGCTAGAGGCGCAAGACCCGAACCCAAACGCATTCCCCACCTAGAGCACCCAGGGCACCAGGAAAACCGAAACAGAACTTGATCTGCCTGGTGTTCCTGGTGGTTCGCACTTCTGCTTTTTTAGCGGCGGCGGAACCAGCCGG
>DATKEK010000314.1:0-3749 GCA_035512195.1 Burkholderiales bacterium | reverse complement strand
AGCGCACCAAACCACGGAGGACACGGAGGACACGGAGGACACGGAGGAACGACAGATCCGGGATCTCACCGCAAAGACGCAAAGGGCGCAGAGAGGTCTCGAGAAATACTTCCTGTCATTTCTTCGTGTCTTCGTGTCTTTGGCGCCGGCATCACGTTGGCTTCGCAAACGTGAGCCCGCTCCTCAACAAGCCGCGATGCGGCGTGTTGTGTGTTTCGCTTTTGTCGCTTTTCCTCCGTGTCCTCCGTGGTTCATTGTCTTTGCCTAGCCCTCACAGCAAATTCATGAAAATCATGACGTTCCGGATGGTGTACCAGTCGTAACATAGCCGTCACACCGGACGTTCGTGCCGGCAAGGTAAATTTCATGGAGTCCCCTGCAATGAAAACCCGAGTTCTGGCATGCGCGCTGGCGCTATGCGTTGCGCCGGCGCTGGCCGCGGCCCCCGCCGCGGGTCCGGCCGAATGGACCAACGATCTCAGGCCGATCTCTTCCGCTGACTGGAACGCCGCGCGCGCGGCGCACCTGCTCGAGCGAGCCGGCTTCGGCGGCACACCGGAGGAGATCGCTCGGCTCGCCGCGATGAGTCCCGAAGGCGCGGTGCGGTACCTGGTCGATCACAAAAGCGTCCCGAATGATCACCTTGCGCCCTTCGATCACTCCGGCGCGCACGATCCGGGGCTGGAGCCGTTCCCGCCTTCGCGGCCGGCCGCCACGGAACTGGCGAAGAAGCAGGGCGAAGCGCTGGGCGTGAAGGTGAAGCCGGCAGGCAATCGCCGGCTGCAACCGGTTGCCGACCGCTTCTTCTACTGGTTGCGCGCGAGCCGCCTGGAAACGCACCGCGTCGCCCACTGGTGGGCGAACCGCATGCTGGCAACCCACCGGCCGCTGGAAGAGAAGATGGCGCTATTCTGGCACGGACATTTCGCCACCAGCGAAGAGAAGGTGCGCGACTACCGCAAGATGCTGCTGCAGAACGAGCTGTTCCGCGAAAAGGGCACCGGCAATTTCCGCGAACTGCTGGTCGGCGTGGCGCAGGATCCGGCAATGCTCGCGTTCCTCGATGCCGGAGTGAACGTCAAGGGCGCGCCGAACGAAAACTTCGCGCGCGAGATCATGGAGCTGTTCACCATGGGTGTGGGCAACTACACCGAGACCGACATCCGCGAGGCCGCGCGCGCATTCACCGGCTGGAATTTCGTCGACCTGCAGTTCGTGATCCAGCCGGAGAGACATGACGGCAGCGACAAGACCGTGCTGAGCCGCACCGGTCCGTTCGACGGCATCGAAGTCATCGACATCATCCTCGCGCAACCGGTTACCGCGGAGTACCTCTCCGGCAAGATCTACCGCTATTTCGTGCGTGAGGAGCTGTCCGCGGAAACCCGGCAGCGGCTGGCGGCGGTGATGCGCGACAACGACTACGACATCGCACCGCTGCTCACCACGATGTTCCTGTCGCGGGACTTCTACAGCCCGGCATCGGTGGCATCGCGCATCAAGAGCCCGGTGGAACTGGTGATCTCGACCTACAAGAAACTGGGATTGACCGAAGTGCCGGGCGTGCCGGACTTCAACGAAATCACCTCCTCGCTCGGCCAGCACCTGCTGTACCCGCCGACGGTTGCAGGCTGGGCGCAGGGCCGCAGCTGGATTACGCCGGGACTGCTGCTCGCACGCGGCAATTTCGCCTACGACATGCTGTTCCCGGACATCATGTTCATCCCGCCGGACAGGCTGCCCTCGCCAATCTACAACATCCAGCATATCGGTGAACGGCTCGCACAGGGCTTCGACGTCACCAGCGCGACCGCGCCGGCCGACAGGGAAATGACTTCAATGTCGATGATGATGGCAGACCGCGACGAGGACTTCAACACGCGGCTGGCGAGCTATCGCGGGTGGCAGATGGCGCTGCAGAAGGTCAAGCCGATTCCGCGCGACACCGCAGCCATCGACCTGACCGCGATGGTGCTGGATGCGAATGCCCGCACCCCGGCCGAGACGGTGGATGTCCTGCTCGCGCGCTTCCTCGCGGTGCCGATCGACGCCGCCACGCGTGCGCGCCTTGCCGGTTTCCTGGAATCCGAGATCGGTACCGGAGATATTCGCGAAGCCGCCAGCTACATGGAGGAGCCGCTGCGCGTGCTGCTGCACCTGATCATGAGCCTGCCCGAGTATCAACTCGGCTGAAGGAGACAGAACCATGAGTGGAAAGATGATTACGCTATCCCGCAAGCGCCGCGCATTTCTGAAGGCCTGCGGCTGTGGCGTCGCGATGGGCGCCGCGCAATCCGTGCCGCTGCTGTTCAGCCAGGTGGCGCATGCCGCGCAGGCGAGCGGACGCATCCTGGTGGTGCTCGAGCTGTCCGGCGGCAACGACGGGCTGAACACGCTGGTGCCCTACGCGGACGACGCGTACTACTGGCATCGGCCGAACATCGGCATCCGGCCGGACAAAGTGCGCAAGATCGACGAACGCTTCGGCTTCAGTCCGGGCATGGCGGGATTCGAGCGTCTGTTCAAGGACGGGCGCATGGCGGTCGTGCACGGCTGCGGCTACGCCAACCCGTCGTTCTCGCATTTCACTTCGATGGCCTACTGGCATACCGCGGCACCGAACAGCGGCGAGGAGTACGGCTGGGTGGGCCGCCTCGCGGACTCGATGCTGCCCGCCGGCACGCCGAACTCGATCGTCAACATCGACGAGGCACAGTCACTTGCGGTGCGCGCGCGCAATCACGTGCCGGTGGTGTTCGACGATCCCGACGGTTTCGGCCGCAAGGGCATGGCCCAGGCGCGTCCCGCGCTCGACCGCCTGTCACCGATGCCCGGCGACGCGAACGCCTCGCGCCGTTTCCTGCTCGATGTCGCGCGCAGCGCGGCCGAAGCCTCCGAGCTGGTGCGCGAAGCGTGGTCGCGCTACAAGTCCCCGGTGGATTACGGCATCGCGCCGATCGACCTGCCGAAGATTGCGTCGCTGATCGCGGCCGACATGCCGACGCAGCTCTACTACACCTCGTTCCGGCACAATGCGTTCGATACGCACGTCCAGCAATCGGACCTGCACGCACGGCTGCTGACCTACGCGTCGGACGCGGTCGCGGGATTCATGCACGACCTGGAACGCATCGGTCGCGCGGATGACGTGACGGTGCTGGTGTTCTCGGAGTTCGGACGGCGCGTGCCTGAAAACACCAGCCTCGGCACCGATCACGGAACCGCGAACCACATGTATCTGATCGGCAAGAACGTCAGGGGCGGTCACTACGGAGAACTGCCGAACCTGTCCGAGCTCGACGAAGGCGACAACATGGCCTTCACCACCGACTTCCGCCGCGTCTACGCCACCGCAATCGAAGGCTGGCTGCGCCACCCCGGTTCCGAAAAGATCCTGCGCGGCAAATTCGAGCCGTTCCCGGTTTTCGGTTGACCAACCCAGATCTCACCGCGAAGGCGCGAAGGACGCAAAGAAAACCGAAGTAATCAAAGTGAACTACCAAGCGCCACAAGGACACCAGTAGAATCACATTTCGCGAACAGTGATCCGAGCTGTGTAACAGCAATCTCGGATACGCACGTCAGGGAAGTTCATCTCGTCTTTCTTGGTGTCCTTGGTGCGCTTGGTGGTTTTCTGTTCTGGTTTGCCTGCCTTTGCGCTCTTTGCGCCTTTGCGGTGAGGCCGCTTTATTATTCCAGGTCGTCGAACTCCGGTCCGTACACGGCCATGCCGGTGCAGTTGGAGAAGG
>DATKEK010000313.1:0-5128 GCA_035512195.1 Burkholderiales bacterium | reverse complement strand
CATGTCGAGCAAACTGTTTTCCGCGATCGCCCTCCGGGGCGTCGAACTGCCGAACCGGATCGTTGTTTCGCCGATGTGCCAGTACATGTCGGAGAACGGTAATGCGAACGACTGGCACTTGATGCATCTCGGCCAGTTCGCGATGGGGGCGGCGGGTCTCGTAATGACCGAGGCGACGCACGTTTCAGCCATCGGCCGCATCAGTCACCGCTGTCTCGGCCTGTACAGCGACGAGAACGAATCGACGCTCAAGCGCGTGATCGATTTTTGCCGCATGCACGGCGTGGCGAAGCTCGGCATACAGATTGCGCACTCTGGCCGCAAGGGCTCGGCACACACGCCGGCGGAAGGCGGCAAGCCGCTCGCTGTGGACGAGCATCCATGGGCCACCGTGGCGCCGTCGGCATTGCCATTCGGGCCTGGCTGGCACCTCCCGGAAGCGCTCGACGCAGATGGCCTGAAACAGGTCAGACAGCAGTTCGTGGGGGCAACAATGCGTGCGGCGCGGATCGGCTTCGATGTCGCGGAACTGCACATCGGCCACGGCTACCTGTTGCACGAGTTTCTTTCGCCGATCTCGAATCGGCGCAACGATGCATATGGCGGCAGCACGCAGAACCGTATCCGTTTCCCCCTGGAAGTATTGGAGGCGGTGCGCGCGGTATGGCCGCAGGAGCGGCCGCTCGGCGCGCGTGTTTCGACAACCGACTGGATCGAAGGCGGCTGGACGCCGGAGGAAACCGTGGTCTTCGCGAAGGAACTGAAGGCGCTCGGCTGCGACTTTGTCGATGCCACCTCCGGACAGATCGATCCCCGCCAGAAGATCCCGTTGGTGCCGGGCTATAACGTGCCGTTTGCGGAGCAGATCCGCAGAGAAGCCGGCATTGCGACCATGGCGGTGGGCATGATCACACATGCACAACAGGCGGAAGAAATCGTCACGTCCGGAAAGGCGGACATGGTCGCGATCGCCCGTGGCATGCTAGACGACCCGCGCTGGGCCTGGCATGCGGCCCGCGAACTCGGCGCCGAAGCGCCTTACGCGCGCAATTACCAGCGCTGTCATCCCTCGGTCTGGAAACCGTGACCCACCTCACCCCGACCCTCTCCCCCCGCCAGCGGGCGGAGAGGGTGACGGTATGAGCTTGCTGGCTCGCCAGCTTCGCCGCGCGTTCACGCAACCGGAACGACTGCTCTGCCGGCTCAGAAATCGGCAGTTGCAGGGCGCCAAGTTCAGACGGCAGCATCCCGTTGCACCGTATGTAGTGGATTTCGTCTGCCTCGAGGCCGGGCTCGTAGTGGAACTCGACGGCAGACAGCATCTATTGCGGAAGACTTACGTTGCGGAACGTACCCGGATGCTTAAGTCCAAGGGACTCACCGTTATCCGGTTTCGCAATGTCGACGTCTACCGGCGGCGGAACGAGGTCGTGCAGGCGATCGATTTCGCGCTGACACTCCCTCTCCGCCCGCGTGCGGGGGGAGAGGGCCGGGGTGAGGTGGGATGATCAGGTCGTGCACGTCGGAAGATTTCGAGACGATCTACGCGATCGTCAACGACGCCGCGCAGGCGTATCGCGGGGTAATTCCGGACGACTGCTGGCATGACCCCTACATGTCGCGCGAAGAACTGCGGCGCGAGATCGATGCGGGCGTGCGCTTTGCGGGCTTCGAGCGCGACGGCCGGTTGCTCGGCGTGATGGGTGAACAGGATGTGCAGGATGTCACGCTCATCCGCCATGCTTATGTTGCGACCGCGCATCACGGCAGCGGTATTGGCGCGGCGCTGATCCAACATCTGCAGGCGAGGGCCAGCCGACGCCTGCTGGTCGGCACCTGGACCGCGGCGACCTGGGCTATCCGGTTCTACGAGCGGCACGGTTTCCGCCTGCACACCGCGAAGGAATCGGAAGCGCTATTGCTGCGTTACTGGCGTATTTCGCACCGGCAGATCGAGACCTCCGTGGTCCTCAGCGATGGCTGATGCCGCATGCCGGGAGTAAACTTGGCGTGCGGTTTGCTGTCAACGCGACTACAGGTGCAAAGGAGGTGCGACATGAAAGATGACGCCATTCGCTCCGGCATACGTCGGCGCTTGTTGCTTGCCGGGGTATCCGCTCCCATCGTCATCGCGTCCGGCAGAATTGCTGGCCGGCAGGCTCTCGCAGCGACGCCCGCCTGCGATGACGGACCGACGCCCCGCCAGACCGCTGGCCCGTTCTTCACACCCGATTCGCCGCAGCGCAGTTCATTGCTGGAGACAGGCGTGCGCGGACCTCGGCTCACCGTCACCGGCACCGTCCTCACGACAGATTGCAAGCCTGTTGCCGGCGCGCTGCTCGATTTCTGGCAATGCGATGCCAACGGCGACTACGACAACCGCGGTTACAGGTTGCGCGGCCACCAGTTCGCCGATGCGCAAGGGCGCTATCGGCTCGAAACCATCGTGCCCGCGCCCTATCCGGGCCGCACGCGCCACATCCACGTGCGTGTCCAGCCGCGCGGTGGCAGGATTCTGACCACGCAACTGTATTTTTCCGGCGAACGGCTGAACGACCGCGACTTCCTCTACCGCCCGGAGCTTCTGATGCAGCTTGCCGGAGTAGAAGGCCGTTTCGATTTTGTGCTCGACACTGCGTGAGGGCACGGAAGAAGCGGAGCGCGACCACAAGGCCGAATACTAGGATCAAGGCGGTTATAACCACCAAGACACCAAGGCCACCAAGAAAGACACTTGCGATCTGGTTCTCTTGGTGCCCTTGGTATCCTTGGTGGTTTGCTTTTCCTGATTCATGCCTCTCTTTTTACGGCGCGAGCTGGTGTTAGACTCGCGCCGTTCCACGATCCCGACCCACAATGGACACCAGCGCCCTCGAATCGAATATTTCCCGCAAGTGGGACGAAGACATCGTCCTGCAGCTCATCGATTACATCCGCATTCCCTGCAAGTCGCCGCATTTCGATCCGGACTGGGAATCGCACGGCCACATGGACGCGGCGGTCGAACTTGCGGAGAACTGGTGCAAGGCCAATGCTGTCCCTGGCATGCAGGTACAAGTTCTGCGCCTGCCCGAGCGCACGCCGGTGCTGTTGTTCGAGATTCCCGGAAGCGCCGACGGCACCATCCTGATGTACGGCCATCTGGACAAGCAGCCGGAGATGACCGGATGGCGCGACGGCTATGGTCCGTGGATTCCGGTGATACACGAAGGGCGGCTGTACGGTCGCGGTGGGGCCGACGACGGTTACGCGGTATTCGCCTCGATCGCCGCGCTGCAGGGATTGCACGAGCAGAACATTCTGCACGCGCGCATCGTAGGCCTGATCGAGTGCTGCGAGGAAAGCGGCAGCTACGACCTGCCGGCGTATCTCGATGCGCTACGCGAGCGTATCGGCAAGGTCGACCTGGTGATCGGGCTCGATTCAGGCTGCGGGAATTACGATCAGCTGTGGATGACCACCAGCCTGCGCGGCATCGCTGCCGGCACGCTGACGGTAGAGGTGCTGGAAGAAGGCGTGCACTCCGGCGACGCCAGTGGCGTGGTGCCGTCGAGCTTCCGCATTGCGCGGCATCTGCTCGACCGGCTGGAGGACGCGAAGTCCGGTCGCATCCTGCCGAGTGAATTTCATTGCGACATTCCCGCCGAGCGAATCGAGCAGGCGAAGCTTGCGGGCAGGACGCTCGGCGATGCGATGCTCTTGCGCTTCCCCTTTGCCGGTGGCACGCAGCCGATGACGCGCGAGCACGGCGAAGCGGTACTGAACCGCACCTGGCGGCCGTTCCTGTCGGTGGTCGGTGCGGATTTCATCCCGCCGATCAAGGATGCCGGCAACGTGCTGCGGCCAAAGACCGCGCTCAAGCTTTCGTTGCGCATTCCACCGCTGATCGATGGAAGGCGCGCCACCGAAGACATGAAACGCCTCCTGGAAGCGGATCCGCCTTATGGTGCAAAAGTCAGCTTCGAGCCCGACCAGGGCGCGAGCGGCTGGCATGCGCCGGCCACCGCGCCATGGCTGAAGTCCGCGGTCGACGCAGCGTCGATGCAGCTTTATGGCAAGACGGCGATGACGATGGGCGAGGGCGGCACTATTCCCTTCATGGCGATGCTCGGCAAACAGTTTCCCGACGCCCAGTTCCTGATCACCGGCGTACTCGGCCCGAAATCGAATGCCCACGGTCCCAACGAGTTCCTGCATCTCGGTTACGCGAAGAAACTCACGGCCTGCGTGGCAGACGTGATCGCAGCCCACGCCCGGCGCGCCTGACCTCGGGCCGGGCGCCAGCCTGAAACGGAGTCAGCGCCGGAACATTCCCGAGTCGCGCAGGAACTGCGCGCAAGCTTCCGCCAGGCGCACCCCGCCGCGCTCACAGTACGGGTGGCCGCCCGGTCCACCGGTCCAGGTGTGCCCGAGTCCGGCAACTTCGATGTAGCGCAGTCGCAACTGTTCATCCGCCTGGTAGTCGGCGGCGGTCGTGTTCGCCGGAGTTTTGCCAGCGTCGATCTTCTCCAGATGGATGCCGGCGCGGCGATTGGACTCGATGGCCTGCGCGAGCAACTGCTCCGCACAGCGCGGATGCACCACCTGGTCGTCCGCGCCGTGAACGATCGCCAGCGGCGCGCACGCTGTCTGCAAAGCGCCCAGCGCGAGCAGCGGGCTCAGGGCAAGGCCGCGCCGCATCACGCCCTGCGGATTCTGCGTGCCGAGATTGCCCAGCAGCGGAGGCGACGCTACTGCCGCTACCGCACGAAAACGCTCGGGGTGATGAAATGCGAGCAACGCCGCCAGCGCGCCTCCGGCGGAAAGGCCCACCGCCGCGACTGTATTCGTATCCACATTCACCTGTGTGGCGGCATCGTCGACCATCGCGAGGACGACATCCAGCTCGCCGTGTCCACGCTGCGCAGCCGGCTGGAACCAGTTCCAGCAGCGAAACAGATTTGCCAGCCTGCGCTGGTCCGGACACAGAAGGCGCGCGCGCAACCGGTCGGCCACGTCGGTCCAGCCGGACGCGTAGGCGAATCCCAGCGCGCGCTGCTTGCAGCCGTGCAGCAACACGATCAGTGGCGCGCTCGCGCTGTCTGCCAGCCCTGCCGGCGCGTACAACCCGTATCCCCAGGTGTGCGAC
>DATKEK010000312.1:0-10418 GCA_035512195.1 Burkholderiales bacterium | reverse complement strand
CTGGTTCGTCAACACGCTCGCACAGCGAGCTTGTTTAGGCAGCCGCTAACTTGCGCAGCAAGTTAAGGCCGCAGGCCGGCGGATGGCACCAAAACGCATTGCGTTTTGGGACGCCGCGCTGATTCAGTGCGGCGTCCCGACCAGCGGGAGGGATGGCTGGATCGCCATAAGGCGAGACAGACACAATCCCTCTCGAAAACGCCCCCATCGTGGGGCGTTTTCAATTCTGGTGAAGAGCGGAGGGCTCATTCGAACACTGCGCGCGACTGTCCGGCACTGCGCCGCTGGCGATGCGCGCCGGATCACGGCAGAATTCGCATTACCAAGACCGGCGGCGCGTCTCCCCGGTTCGATACAGAAGAAAACAGGAAAACACGCAATGGCGATAACGCTACATCCGGTAGGTTCGACGTTCGTGGGCGAGGTATCCGGCGTGGACCTGCGCAAGTCCGTATCGCGGGAGAATTTGGCGCAGATCGAGGCCGGCATGGACCGCTACGCCGTGCTGATCTTCCGCGACCAGCGCATCACCGATGAAAAGCAGTTGGCGTTTACCCGGAGTCTCGGCGGCATCGAGCACGCGCGCGGCGGCAATATCACTGCAGATAACCAGTATCGCCTGAAGGACGGCATGGTCGATGTATCCAACCTGGACGAATCCGGAAAGCCGCTCGAGCGCGACGACCGTCGCCGCATGTTCAACCTCGGCAACCGGCTCTGGCATTCGGACAGCTCGTACCGCGCCGTGCCCGCGAAATACTCCCTGCTGTCTGCGCGAACCGTGGTCGCGCGCGGCGGCAATACCGAATTCGCCGACATGCGCGCCGCCTACGATGCGCTCGACGACGACATGCGCGCCACCATCGCCGACCTGATCTGCGAACACTCGCTGCTGTACTCCCGCGGCGCACTGGGCTTTTCCGAATTCACCGACAGCGAACGCGAGACCTTCAAACCGGTACGCCAGAGCCTGGTGCGCGCACACCCGGTGACCGGGCGCAAATCGCTGTTCCTCGCCTCGCACATCGGCGCCATCGTCGGCTGGCCGGTGCCGGAGGCGCGCGACCTGATCCGCGACCTGACCGAGCACGCAACGCAACGCGACTTCGTCCACTCCCACGCATGGCGGCAACACGACCTGGTGATATGGGACAACCGCCAGACCATGCATCGCGTGCGCCGCTTCGACGAAAGCCAGCCGCGCGACATGCGCCGCACCACGGTGCAAGGCGACGCCATGACCGCCCGACAGTTGGCTGCCTGAACCCGCCGCACGACGCCTGCACGATACGCAGCGGCACGAGCCGTCTGCGCCGCCAGGCCAATAGCCTGCGAACCACTTCAGCGAGGCCCCCGACATGCCGCATCCGCTCACTCACGATTTCGCCGACCTCGGCGACGTTCGCCTGCATTACGTCACCGCCGGCAAGGGTCCTGCCGTCGTGCTGCTGCACGGATGGCCGCAGACATGGTTCATGTGGCGCAAGATCCTGCCCGGCCTGTGCGA
The DNA here is from genome assembly GCA_035512195.1 of Burkholderiales bacterium. GTDB lineage: Bacteria > Pseudomonadota > Gammaproteobacteria > Burkholderiales > Eutrophovitaceae > DATKEK01. Next base: position 8,911 of record DATKEK010000312.1, on the reverse strand, counting down.
ACACTACCGGGTGATTGCGCCGGACCTGCGCGGCCTCGGCGATTCCTCCCGCCCCGATTCCGGCTACGACAAAAAGACCGTCGCGCATGACATCTGGCGCCTGGTCCACGACGTTCTCGGTGAAGAGCGCTTCTTCCTCGTCGGTCACGACTGGGGTGGACCGACCGCTTTCTCCCTCGCCGCACAGCATCGCGACGCGGTGCGCCGCATCGCGATCTTCGACGTGCCCGTCCCCGGAGACGGGACACCGGTGTTCTTCAACAACCGCTGGCATCACGGCCTGCACCGGGAGCACGATCTGGCGGAAGCGCTGACCGCCGGGCGCGAAGACGTGTATCTCGGCTTCTTCTACCGGACCTGGGGCGCGAGTCCCGACGCCATCTCCGAAGAAGACCAGCGCGAGTACCTGCGCACCTACCGCCAGCCCGGCGCGATGCGCGCGGGATTCAACTTCTATCGCGCGACCCCGCAGGATATCGAAGACAACCAGGCCTTCCTTGCGCAAGGCAAGCTGCAGATGCCCGTGCTCTGCTACGGCGGATCCGAAGGCCGCGGCCGCGGAAAGTCCGCGATCGAATCCTGGCAACGCGTCGCAGAAAACGTCCGCGGCGGCATCGCCGAACGCTGCGGCCACTGGATCCCCGAAGAACGCCCCCAATGGGTCCTGCAGCAACTGCTCGAGTTCTTCGGCGAACAAACCCCCAAACCGGGGTCAGTTCTTTAATTTATAGGTCGTTTTGGCTCCGTAGTTTGCATGGCGCTTTACTTTCCACGCCTATCGCCTACTCTTACCCAATGGCCCGCCCGCTTCGCCTGGAGTTTCCCGGTGCGCTCTATCACATCACCGCCCGCGGTGATCGCAAAGAGCCGATTTTCCTCGACGACAGCGACCGTCTTCTGTTCATCGACTTGCTGGCCAAGGAAGTTCGACAGCAACGCTGGGTCCTCTATGCCTTCTGTCTGATGGACAATCATTACCACCTCCTGCTCGAGACGCCAGAGGCCAACCTGGCAGGTGGAATGAGAAGGCTGAACGGTGCCTATACGCAGGCATTCAACCGTCGCCATGATCTGGTTGGCCACCTGCTTCAGGGCCGCTACAAATCCATACTGGTGGACAAACAGAGCTATCTGCTGGAACTGTGCCGCTACGTGGTGCTGAATCCCGTGCGAGCCGGATCGGTCTCCAAGGCGGAAGACTGGCCGTGGAGCAGCTATCTGCCGACGGCGGGCAAAATGACCTGTCCCGACTGGCTGTCCGCGAATCGCGTGCTCGGCCTGTTCGACGAAATACCCGGCAAGGCGCGGGGCGCTTACGCGCGATTCGTCAAACGCGGGCTGGACACCTCGTCGCCGTCACCATGGGCTCATGTCTCGGGACAGATCTATCTCGGATCCCAAGGATTTCTTGAGGAAGTCCAACGGCAGGTCGGCTCGAAACCCTCCCGCAACGTAGCGCGATCTCACCTCCAGCCGCTCAGACCCACCGCAGACCAGATACTCGAATCGATATCGGACGAATATGGCCTGACACGGAAGGCGCTTCTCGAACGCACACAACCTGACGCCTTCAAACTCGCGGTTTACCGGCTCCGCCGCGAGGCGAACCTGCCGCTGAACGAAGTCTCCAGAATTGCGGGCATTTCCATTCCGCGCATATCGCAGATCCAGACCGAGCTGGAAGCTGGCGCTATGCGCCCGCAAGGCAATCGACCTATAAATTAAAGAACTGACCCCGGTTTTCAGTATTCCCAGGTGGCGTAGACGCGGTCGGGGGTCAGGGCGATTTGCGGGAGGTGTTTTTCGCGCTCGCGGTTGAGGTGCCACATCAGGGAGCCTACGCCGTAGCCGATGGCGGCGCCGGCGACGGTGTCGGAGAGCCAGTGGCGGCGCTCGGCGATGCGGCCGAGATTGGTGATGGCGGCGAGGCCGTACAGCCACGGTGCGTCGTACTCTTTCGCGAACGGCGTCACCGTGGCCCACGCGACCGTGGTCAGGTCCGACGGGAACGCGGTCAGCTCGCGTCCGCGGTCGAACGGTTCGAAGTCGCCCTTGCCGGTTCCCGCTTCCGGTTTCGCGCGGCCTGCCGCGTAGTTCAGGCCGAGCGACGCGCCAAGGCCGATACCCGCCGACTGCAGCGCGGTCACTGCAGTGCGCGACAGCCGCGGATCGTCGCGGTCCATCGCCGCCAGCGCCGACGCGCCGAGCATGCCGAGCGGCAGTAGCCGCCCGGCGTCCGCCATCGCCTTGTTCGCGCGGTCGTCCTTGTGCTCGCGCGCCCACTTGTCGACATCGTCGTCCGCCGCATAGCTCAGCCCGACCAGACCCACTGCCGCGATCCCGCCGAGCAACGCCTTGTCGGAAACCATCTGGCGCGGCGACTGCGACACGTAATATCTGAACGCATCCCAGCTCACCTGCTCGCGGATCGCGTTCGGCGGCGGCGCCAGGTACCAGTCGTCGTCGAAATCGCCGAGGCGCGTGAGCCCGTCCATCCCGCTCTTGTCCAGCAGCGGGTTCTCCACCACCGAATAGAGATCGGCCGGCGACACCACCATCTGCCCGACGTCGCGCGTCCACGGCGAGATCGAACCGCGCGCTACCGCCTGCGTGTCGCGCGTGAGCATCAGGTTCAGCGGAATGGTGGCGAAAATGCCCTTGTCGTAGTACGGACTCGAAGGCGATCCGGGGCTGGTGATGTCCTTGCCGTCGGTAAACGTGTACCACGCGCCCACCTCGAAACCGGAAGCGAAGCGCCGCTTCATCTCGAAGCGCACGCCGTTGTCTTTCGCGAGAAATCGCCCCGCGCGCACGGTCGCCGTCAGCCCGTAATACGGAATGCGATAGTGCACAGATCCGATCGCGGTCACGGTTTCGTAATCGCGGAAACCGAAGAACCCACGGAAGTCGCGCTGCTTCAGCCAGTCCACGGAAAGATCGGTCGCCCAGCGCTCCGCCGGCGGCAGGTACAGCACCTGCCCGCCGGCGCCGGCATACATCAGTTCGTAGATGCCCGCGGAGGTGCGCGCATACACCCGCTCGGACGGGTGGTAGAAGCGGTTCACCAGCATGCGCGTGACCTTGAAGCCGTTCTCGCGGTAATACTCGGCGATATCGGTGCGCACGTGCGGCAGCGTGCTGTTCGACGGCTGCGTCACGTCGCTCACGTCCTCCACGATGGTCACGCGTCCGGCAGTGCTGAAGAACGTGCGTCGGAACAGTTTTCGGTCGTAGGTCGCCTCGGCGTACACGTCGTACTTGAACGCGCCGGCCGGATCGTTCAGATACAACGAAAAGCGCGGCGCGATCTTGAAGCGGTCGAGCGACGTGGAATCCGTGCGCACGCTGATCAGGTCGCCTTCGCTGCGATCGAAAATCGCCGTGCGCGCGCCGGCATCGATCTCGGCGAGCACTGCATCGGACTCCGCCGGCAGATCGCCGTCGCCGGGGTTCGCGTATTCCACCAGCACGTAATCCGTCAGCTCGCGCCGACCGATCAGCCCGTTGAAATAACGCTCGAGCCGCTTCACGTCGACGAACGTGTAGGTCGCGAACGGCACGTCCGCCACCGTGTACACGATACGGATCTCGCGCGTCTCGATCGGCGCCGTGTGCAGGATCGTGCGCGCGGCGCGCCCCACCGCACGGCTCATCTGCGAAATACGCACGTTGGTGAGCACCGCCACCACCTTGTCGCCTTCGAGCGAAACCCGCACATCCTTGAAGTCCTGCCGGTACAACGCCTGCAGCATGCGGCTCCGATGCACGCTGTCGGCCTGCCACTGCGCGATGCTCGGCCGCGGCGTGATCTCCATGTAAGGCGCCGGCTCGTCGATCTTCGGCATCCATTCCCGCTGCTGCAGCGGAATCGACACGTACGCGTTCACCGCCGCCTCGTCGTGCCCGTACGCCGCCTGCAGGCCCACCCAGCCGCGCCGGTACTCGATGCCGCCGACCGCGCCCTGGCGGCGCTGATCCACGCCGGTCAGTGCCGCGCCGGCGTCGCGGCTGTAATCGTTGGCGTCGTACTCCGCCACCAGCGCCCAGTTCTTCGCCCAGCCCGGCCGCCAGCGCACCCCGCCGAACGCGCCGTCGATGCGCTCGTTGCCGTAACCCAGCGTGAAATCCAGCTCCCAGATGCGTTTGCCGAGCGCGATGTATTTGGCGCTGAAAATGCCGGTGCCGTCCCCAACGTCCTGCGCGCCGAGTGCGAGCGAAGGCGTCCAGCGGCCCTCGTCGAACGCCAGCAGCTTGAAGTCGAACGCCTTGTCCTTGTAATCGCCGTAGTCGGCATCGGGCCGATCGGGGAATCCCGGCACGCCCTTGATGGTGGTGTAGCGGAACGAACCCTCGAACCGCGGCAACGCCGTGACGCTGGTCCAGATCGTCGAATACGGATCCGCATAACTGAACCCGGAGCGCCACGTCCCGTCGGGATCGATGCGCGCGTCCGGCATGTAGATCAGCCCGGTCTGCCCGGTCAGGCTCGGCTCGGCCAGCGCCGCGCCGCTGCAAACCAGACCCACCACACCCACTGCCAGCAGTCGTACAGTTGAACCGCTTCTTATTGGCACCGCACCCTCCCAGCGCAGCAGTGTAGCCGCTCGCCGCGCATACGTCAGCGCGCGAAACACCGGGGTCAGTTCTTTAATTTATAGGTGCAACGACGACCTGCCTTGCGCTGGACCGGGCGAGGCAACTGCCAAGCTCGAGTTCCGAGGTCAGAGAACGGCAAGACCGGGAAGAGAGAAAAGCGCGATTGCGGCGCAGGCTCACGCTTCGCGAAGCGCAGCATTTTGAACCCGAAGAAGTCTGCGGCCGGTCAGCACAAAAAAATACGGCCCCTCTCGGGGCCGTTGTCGAGTTGAGTGCTGCTGTGTAGTTATTGTTATTACCGGTCGCGCTTCTTCACGTTCGAGTCCTGTTTTTTGTCTGGACTTCCGACCTGTATCCCGCTCCTCTCCCCCAACCTTCTGCTTCGCTAGCGATGCTCTCTTGCCCGCTCGCTGTTATCCTCGATCGGCCCAGCTTCGCAGCCACCGGGCACTGTTTTCTTGTCCTGTCCGCCTGGCTTTCAGTGTTGCGTGGTCGTCGGAGTCGAGCCGCCGCTACCGCCGCCGGCCGCGGCGGCTGCCGCTGCCGCGCCGATCCCGATCAGCCCCCATACCGGGATCGGAATTCCGGCCACGCCGCCCGCGAGCCCGGCGCCTGCGGCGGAACCGCCTGTCGCGCTCAACGACAACGCCACCGCGTTACTGAAATTTGCCGCAACACCCGCGGGCAGTTCCGCGACAAGGGTCGCGAGCGCGTTCGCGCTCGGAGCGTGGCCGATCTGCCCGGCACTGAACACCACCGAGCCGGCATTGTTCATCAGAACCACTTCGCCGTTGAGAACCTGCACGTAACCGACCTGCTGCATGCCGAGCACAAAATCGGTTCCATGAATGCCGACAGTCGCGGTCGGCATGGCGACGCGCCAGCCTTCGCGATTGCGATCGCCGATCGCGCCGGTCACGAATCGCGCCGAACCGCGCAGGAACGATCCCGCAAAACGGCTCTTCTCCGGCTCCGCCTGGTCGTAGGTATAGCCGTCGAGGCGGAAGGTCGAATTCTCCGTCAGCGCAACCAGTTGTCCGTCCCGGAACCGCAGCACCGCGTTGCTGCGATCACCGGTGCGAATGGTCGTGCCCGGCTCGATTACGGCACCCGCCGCGGCGACCCGCGGCGATACGTCGCGCGACTCGAGCACCACGAAGCCCGATGCGTTCTGCACCTGTCCCGCCGGCGCGGCCCAGGCCACGCAAGCGAACAGCACACCCGTAATCGAGAACGCGAACACGACGGCGGTTTTCCTCATTCGGCGATCGACTCCTTTGGCTTTGGCGTAAAGAGGGCCCGAGCGGACCCACTCGCAAAAAAGGCCAGTCACGGAGGACTGGCCTTTTGGAAAATGCTTACGGTGCGGTGTGCGTCGTGGTGGTTTCGGACTTGGAAACCGCTACTATCATGCCCGCGGCAATCGCGCCCGCGACAATCAGCACGGTGTTGGTGGGGATCACCGCGCCGGCGCGGGCGCCTGCGCCCGCACCTGCGGCTGGGCCGCCAGCCACGTTGGTAGTACCGCCTGTCCCGGTGCCCACGACACCCTGGGCAAAGCAGAACGTAGAGGCCATTGCCAGAACCAGCCCGGAGATCAGTTTCTTCATCGGTCGTCCCTCCCTAGTTGTCCGGGTCCCAAGCCGCAGGACCAGAGGCGATTATCCGCGCCTGGCGGGCCCGTGACAACCCCTTCATCCCCGCTCTTCACATGGCGTCCACGCCCAGATATCGCCCACCAGCACCTGGCCCGGCGCGAACGGCGGCTGGACGGGGCTCGCGCCCACGTGCGTGATCCGCACGCTCAGCCGGCCTTCCTCCAAGGCCACCGTCTCGCCTTGCACGCGCACCGTCTCGGCGATGCCGATCCCGGCCTCGCCGCAGACCCGCAGCCCCGCCGCCCCCAGCGCCGCCTGGCGGGCCTTGAACGCCGCTTCGCGCCGCTGCTCCATCGCGGTGTAGCCATAGCGCAGGTCCTGCTTCCACTGCCCTTCGAAGCGGTCCCCGTTCGGCCAGAAATACACCCCCCCGCCTTCGCGCATGTCCGCCACGTACTCGCCCACGTAGCGCTCCCCCGCCCACGGCGAGCCCGCACCCCAGGTGTACATCCCCTGCCCGTGCTTGCGGTCCTTAAAGAACTCCCCCTCGTAGCGGTCGCCCCACGGCCAGGTCTTCACCCCGGTGCCGTGCTTCATGCCCTTGCGGAAAGTCCCCTCGTACTCCGCCGACCCACGCGCATACCCCTTGCCGTGCGCCAGCCCCTTCCGGCACCCGCCCTCGTAGAACGCCTGCAGCTCAGGGTCCATCACCCGGCACGACTCCGCCTGCGCCGCGCCCGCGAACCAGAATGCTGCCAACGTGATCAGCAATCGAACCATGTGTGCGATGTTACCGCGTGCCTCGGGATTGCCAAGCGCAAGCACAAGCCGACGGCCCAAATCGGCCGCACCTATAAATTAAAGAACTGACCCCGTACTTCTTTTCTCCCACGCCCATGCGTGCGAAATGATCGTTTCCAGTTCCGCGTAATGCGGTTTCCAGCCGAGTTCGCGGCGGATCTTGGAGGAGTCGGCCACCAGCATCGGCGGGTCGCCCGGCCGCCGTTCGGCGTCTTCGACCTTGATCGCCGCGCCGGTCACGCGCCGCGCCGCGGCGATCACTTCGCTGACGCTGAAGCCGTTGCCGTTGCCGAGGTTGTAGGTACGGCTCTCGCCGCCTTCCAGCAGGTTGCGCATCGCCAGCAGGTGCGCCTCGCACAGGTCGCATACATGCACGTAGTCGCGGATGCAGGTGCCGTCCGGCGTCGGATAATCGCGGCCGTAAACCTGGATGCTCTCGCGCCGGCCCGACGCCGCCTGCAGCAGCAGCGGGATCAGATGCGTCTCGGGGTCGTGGCGCTCGCCCAGTTTGCCGTCCGGGTCCGCGCCCGCCGCGTTGAAGTAGCGCAGCGACATCGCCTTCAGCCCGTAGGCCACGTCGTAATCCTGCAGCACCTGCTCCACCATCCACTTCGTGCGCCCGTACGGATTTACCGGCGCACAAGGGTGCTCTTCCGTGATCGGCTCGGGCTCGGCGTCGCCGTACACCGCCGCCGACGAAGAAAACACGAACCGGTTCACACCCACCGCCGTCATCGCGTGCAAAAGCTCGAGCGTGCTCGCCACGTTGTTGCGGTAATACTTCGCCGGGCTGCGCACCGATTCGCCCACCTCGATGAACGACGCGAAGTGCATCACCATGTCGATCTTGTACGTGCCGAACAGCTCGCGCAGCACCTTGCGGTCGCCCGCCGGACCTTCGATCAGCATCGCATCGCCGATCGCCTCGCGGTAGCCGCTGGAGAGGTTGTCCAGCACGATCACCTCCTCCCCCTCCTGCCGCAACCGCTTCACCATGTGCGAGCCGATGTAACCCGCCCCGCCAACCACCAGCACCTTGGCCATCGCGTCATCTCAATCGACACACCGAAGCCCAGACTCTAACCGAACATGGCCGGAACTTCGTAGTCCCACATTGCCGCCGCCTGGCCGGGCAGCAGTCAAGTCAAGCCAACACAGGGGTCGCGGCGATCTCGCCTTTCACTCGGCCCTCGGCACTCAGTGCTCAGTCCTGCTTCGCGCCCTTACCCGGACCCCGGATACTCGGGCTCGTCTTCTTCGCCGCCAAGCACCTATAAATTAAAGAACTGACCCCAAAAAAAGTACGGGGTCAGTTCTTTAATTTATAGGTCCGTCGTCCTTCAGACCTGCCGGTCTTGCCATGATCCAAACCGCCACCAAAACTCCGAGCGCATCCGCGACGAAATCCCAGACCGATCCATGCCGTCCCGGAACCGTGAGCTGGTGCAACTCGTCGGCGGCGCCGATCGCGATCAGCACCGGGATCGCCGTCCACCAGAACCGCGCGCCCAGGCCGGCGAACGCCAGCAGGCTCATCGCCAGGAAATAACCGAAGTGCGCCGCCTTGTCGAACGGCGGTGGAAACAGCGGTATCTCTGCGGCAGTCTCCGCCCCCACGAACAGCGCCGCCGCCATAAAAAAAACGGCCGCCAGGCAGCCGCTTCTGAACCATCGTCTTTCAATCACACTCAGTTCCTTGATGGGATCGTCTCGCGCAAGCTTAACCGCATTTCGCTTCACACCCGAGAACCCGCGGCTGCGCTTCGACTATCAGCTCAACCTGGCCCCGTTGCGGAAGTGCGGGATTGCCGCGTCGGCCCTCCGGGCCTCCTCGCGATGACGGCAGGCACGAGCCGTCTAACAGTTTGTTAAAAAGGCTCGTCGGGATAATTCGTGGGTAGATTCTGGCTTACTTT
>DATKEK010000311.1:0-7450 GCA_035512195.1 Burkholderiales bacterium | reverse complement strand
CTACCGGGGACGATACTCAGATCGCGCCGCAGCGAATGAAATGACAGACCCGTTGACAGTCCTCGGAGAAGCCGCACTCGAACAGCCCCACTTGCGGGTTGCCGGCGTCATCCAGTCCGCACTGCTCTTCGGCGTGGCGCTGATTCGGCCGCGGCCGCCATTCACAGATGTGGCAACCGGCGGTCAACCCCGGGAGTTCGAGCGAGTCGGTGCGGACATAAGGCCGCGGCTCAACCCCGTCCGCAGCCCAGCCTGCCCACGGTATAACCAGTGCCAACGCGGCTGCCAAAATGATTCGCTTCATGGCGGATTTCCGTTTGTCAGGGCATTCAAATTATAGATTGGCCGCAAGTCTTGCTTTGACCTGAATCAACCCTTCAGCCGAGTGATGCGGATGACCTCCTGGATGCGCCTCAGGCTGCGCATGATCTGCGCGAGGTGCAGGCGGTTGGCGACCTGCAGGGTGAAGTGGATGATGCTGTAGGCGGAAGAGTCGCCCGGTTCCAGGCTGACGTTGTCGATATTCGATCCGGTTTCAGCGATCTCCGCTGCAACCGTGGCCAGCACGCCGCGCTGGTTGGACACCACCATCTTGATGTTTACCGGGAACAGTTTCTTGGTGTCCGGCGCCCACTCGACATCCAGCCATTTCTCGGGGTCGCCGCGCGTCTTCAGCGCAACCGGGCAGTCATGGGTGTGAATGATCAGACCATGGCCCTTGCGCAGGAAACCGATGATCGGGTCTCCGGGAATCGGCCGGCAGCATTTCGCGAACTGCAGCGCCATGCCTTCCGAGCCGCGGATGACCAGGCTGCCGGGCAGGCGGGTGCTGGCGTCCTTCGACTCGCCGATCGACAGCAGCTTGCGGGCGACCACGATCGCAAGCTGCTTGCCCAGCCCGATCTCGGCGAACACTTCCTGGCGCGATTTTGCGCTGGATTCTTTCAGTAACCGCTCCCAGTGCGCGTCGGTGATCTTGTCCGGCGAGGAGCGCAGCGCAACCAGTGCCTGCGAGAGCAGCCGCTCGCCCAGCATCGCGGATTCCTCGTACTGCATGGTCTTGAGGAAATGCCGGATATGCGAGCGCGCCTTGCCGGTAACGACGAAATTCAGCCAGGCGGGATTGGGCTTCGCGTGCGAAGCGGTGATGATCTCCACGCGATCACCGTTCTTCAGCTCGGTGCGCAAGGGCATCAGCTCGTGGTTGATCTTGACGGCGACGCATCGGTTGCCGATGTCGGTATGCACCGCGTATGCGAAATCCACGCAGGTTGCGCCATGCGGCAGGGCCATGATCTTGCCCTTCGGGGTAAAAACATAGACCTCGTCAGGGAACAGATCGACCTTCAGGTGCTCGAGGAATTCGGCCGAATTGCCGGTCTCCGACTGGATCTCCAGCAGGCTCTGCAGCCACTGATGGGTCTTGGTCTGCAGTTCCGACAGCGAGGTGCCGCTTTCCTTGTACAGCCAGTGCGAGGCGACGCCGGCTTCCGCGATCTCGTGCATCTCCTGCGTGCGGATCTGCACTTCCAGCGGTGTGCCAAAAGGCCCGAACAGCGTGGTGTGCAGCGACTGGTAGCCGTTTGCCTTCGGGATCGCGACATAGTCCTTGAACTTGCCCGGAATCGGCTTGTACAGCTGATGTAGCGCACCGAGCGCCAGGTAACAGGCCGCGACGTCCTTCACGATCACCCGAAAACCGTAAATGTCGTAGACCTCGGCGAAGGACAGCGCCTTCTCGATCATCTTCTTGTAGATGCTGTAGATGTTCTTTTCGCGGCCGTTGACCAGGGCCTCGATACCGCTGTCGGCGAGCTTCTGCCTGATCGCATCCAGGATCTTGTCCACCACCTCGCGCCGGTTGCCGCGCGCGCGTTGCAGCGCCTTGGTCAGTACCTGGTAGCGGTTCGGATAAAGATGCCGGAACGACAGCTCCTGCATCTCCTGGTAGAGGTTGTTCAGCCCCAGGCGGTTGGCGATCGGCCCATAGATCTCGAGCGTCTCGCGCGCGATGCGCGCGCGCTTCTGCGGGTGCATGGCGTCGAGCGTGCGCATGTTGTGCAGCCGGTCCGCCAGCTTGATGAGGATGACGCGCACGTCGCGCGCCATCGCCAGCAGCATCTTGCGGAAATTCTCCGCCTGTTCGTGCTCCTGCGACTCGAACTCGATCCGGTCCAGCTTGGATACGCCGTCGACCAGTTCGGCGACCATCTTGCCGAACTTCTCGCTGATCTCCAGCTTGGTGACCGAGGTGTCTTCCATCACGTCGTGCAGCAGGGCAGCGGTCAGCGCCTGGCCGTCCAGATGCCATTGCAACAGGATGTGCGCTACTGCGACGGGATGGGAGATGTAGGGGTCGCCAGTCTTGCGGTACTGGCCGTGATGCGCGGTTTCGCTGAAGTGGAAGGCACTCTCGAGCTGTGAGACGTCCTCCGGCTTGAGGTAAGCGGCTGCGTCCGAGAACAGGGTGCGGGCCTCGGACATCGTCTGCGGAGAGCCGGTAGTCTGCGCCGCCTGCAGAGGGGTCATGATATTCGGCCGGTTGGCTCGTGCCTCCTGAAGTCGGCGGCCTTCGCAGGCCTTCAGGTTCTCGACTTGAGGATTTCGATGCCGACTTTACCGTTGGCAATCTCGCGCAGCGCGATCACGGTGGGCTTGTCCTTGTTGGCCTCGACCTGCGGCGTCGCGCCAGTCGCGAGCTGGCGAGCGCGGTAAGTCGCGGCAAGCGTGAGCTCGAACCGGTTGGGGATGCTCTTCAGACAGTCGTCTACGGTGATACGTGCCATACGCAGTTCACTTCAGGCTGTTGATCAACGCGCTGTTGCGGGACACCTGAATCGCCAGCCGCAGTCGCGCAGCGCGGACGATACTGGCGAGATCCTCGACAGCATCGTCGAAGTGCCTGTTGATAATAACATAGTCAAATTCCTCGACATGCGAGATCTCGCTGCGCGCTGCCGCGAGCCTGCGCTCGATGACCGCTTTGCTGTCCTGTCGCCGCTCGGTCAGCCTTCCCCGCAGAGCCTCCAGCGAGGGGGGCAGGACGAAGATCCCGACCGTATCCGGCAGCAGGCGACGGACCTGGCGCGCCCCCTGCCAGTCGATTTCGAGCAGGATGTCATGCCCTTCTGCGCGCTGCTGCTCGATCCACTTCTGGGAGGTGCCGTACAGATGTCCGTGCACCTCGGCGCTTTCCAGGAACTCGCCATTTTCAAGCATGCGCTGGAACGCGTCCCGGGACACGAAGAGGTAATGACGGCCGTTCTCTTCTCCGGGCCTGGCGGGGCGCGTGGTGTGCGAAACCGACAGGTGCACGTGCGGATCGTGCGTGAGCAGAGCCCTCGCCAGGCTGGTCTTGCCGGCGCCGGAGGGTGCGCAGATTACGAAGACGTTACCGTTCATGACCGATCCGGGTTGCAGATCCGGCCAGGGCACGCCAGTTGCACGGCGTGGCGCGGCAGGATTCCGCCAGTCGAGTCATATGTCGCGCCTCATTCGATGTTCTGGATCTGTTCGCGCATCTGCTCGATCAGGACCTTCAGTCCCATGGCGCCTTGCGTGACTTCCATGTCGACCGATTTCGACCCTAGCGTATTTGCCTCGCGGTTCAGTTCCTGCATCAGGAAGTCCAGCCGTTTGCCGACCGCGCCGCCCTTGTCGAGGATGCGCCTGATCTCGGCCAGATGCGTGAGCAGACGCGAAAGCTCTTCGTCCACGTCTATCTTGGAGGCGAACAGTGTGATCTCCTGCTTCAGGCGCTCGCTTTCAGGGTCGAGCAGCGCTTCCTTCAGGCGTGCAACCAGCTTTTCCTGATAGGCGATGACCAGCTGCGGAATGCGCGGCGCAACCGAGTTGACGATCTCTTCCATTGCGGCGATGCGCTCGAGCAGCACCGCCTTGAGCTTTTCTCCCTCGCGACCGCGTGCGCCGTTGAAATCCTCAAGCGCTTTGTCGAGCAGCTGAATGCAGCACTCCTGCAGCTCCTCCGCCGGCAAACTGTCGTTGCCCAGCATGCCGGGCCAGCGCAATGCGTCGCTGACGGAAAGCGGCTCCGCAGCCGGCAGCGTGGCGCGCACCGTCACGTCCAGCTGGGTGAGCTGGGCCAGCAGTTCCTCGTTCAGATGCAACCCATTCTGCGCGGTTGGAAGCCGGTTGAAGGCCACGCGGCATTCGACCTTGCCCCGGGCAATGCGACCGGTGAGACGTTCGCGTAACACTGATTCCAGCAGACGCAGATCGTCGGGCAGGCGGAACTGGAGGTCGAGGTAGCGATGATTGACCGCACGCAACTCGACATTCATTCCGCCGAAGGAAAGCTCGCCCGCGGCGACGGCGTAACCGGTCATGCTGAAAATCATGAATGCACTTTACAAGGCGGGAACAAAAACACCAAAATCGGCGAGCCGGAAAGATAGCACATAATCACAGGCGATCAGGCCGGGCGATTCCCCTGCGAATCACCGGCGCTACTTCACCCATACTGATGTCATCCTGCCGTAATGCAATGCGTCGGCGGGAACGGGAGATTCGTACATGCGCCCGAGCGGACGCGAAGCACAGCAGTTGCGCAGAATTGCCATTCACAGAAGGTACACGCAGCATGCGGAGGGATCGGTGCTGATCGAATGTGGCGAAACCAGAGTGATCTGCACGGCGAGCATAGAAGAGAGAGTGCCTGCCTTCCTGAAAGGTCGGGGACAGGGTTGGCTCACCGCCGAGTACGGCATGCTGCCCCGTTCCACCGGCACGCGTATGGACCGCGAAGCCGTGCGGGGGAAACAGAGCGGGCGTACGCAGGAGATCCAGCGACTGATCGGCCGCAGCCTGCGTGCGGTAACCGACCTCGCGGCGCTGGGCGAGCGAACCATTCATGTCGATTGCGATGTGATCCAGGCGGACGGCGGCACGCGCACGGCGAGCATCACCGGCGCCTTCGTGGCATTGCATGACGCGATAACTCACATGCGGAATTCGGCGCTGCTCCCCGGGTCGCCGATCTGCGATTTCGTCGCGGCAGCTTCGGTCGGGATGTTCCAGGGCGCGCCGGTGCTCGATCTCGACTACGCGGAGGACTCGGCCTGCGATACCGACATGAACGTGGTGATGACCGGTGCAGGCGGCATCATTGAGGTGCAGGGTACCGCCGAAGGCGCACCGTTCACGCGAGTCGAGCTGGATGCGATGCTCGCGCTTGCGGAGAAAGGTATCGGCGAGCTGGTCGCCGCGCAGAAGCTCGCCCTGGGCCATTGAGGATCCACACGGAGTGCGCAAAGGCCTGGCAGCGTGCCGGCAACGGCAGAAGCAACACGCGAGGCGAGTCAACGGCAGTTTCCGATGTATCTTTTACAAGTGATGTCTTTCTGCGATCGGGTCGCTGATTGCCAGAGTTCCGCGTAGATGGACAAAGTCGTCATTGCCAGCAACAACCCCGGCAAGTTGCGCGAGATTGGATCCTTGCTCGCACCGTTGGGGGTCGAGTTGGTGCCGCAAACCGCACTCGGCGTGCCGGAAGCCGCAGAACCCCACCAGACGTTCGTGGAGAATGCGCTCGCCAAGGCTCGGCATGCGTCGCAGGCAACCGGTCTGCCAGCCCTGGCAGACGATTCCGGAATCTGCGTCGATGTGCTGGACGGTGCGCCGGGGGTGCACTCGGCGCGCTTTGCCGGCGAGCCGCTATCCGACGCGCGCAACAATATGCGTCTGTTGGAAATGATCGAGGACCAACACAATCGACGCGCGCACTACTACTGCGTCATGGTGCTGTTAAGCGGCGCGGACGACCCCCGGCCGCTGATCGGGGAAGGCGAGTGGCATGGCGAGATTCTGCGCGATCCGCGCGGCAGCGGTGGATTCGGCTATGACCCGCTGTTTCTCGATCGTGCTCTGGGGAAAACCGGTGCGGAACTCTCCTTGCAGGAGAAAAACCGGGTGAGTCATCGGGCCAAGGCGCTGCATGTGCTGCTGAAGAAGCTCCGCGCGGGCGCGGCGCATTTGCGCTAGCGCTTCGTTTCGACCGGCTCGTTGCGACTGGGCTCGATGCCGCTCGCCTGAAATACCACCTCGCGGTCGAGCACCGCGCTGAAAATGCGGCAAACCTGCAGGAATCACCTAGAAACTGCCGGCCCGAAATACGGTCAGCGCGGATTCGGCGAAGACTTCGCCAATGCCGGCCCAGTACCTGCCGGAGATCACCGCGATCGTGCGTTTGTCCGGATGCATGTGGCAGTCAGCGCTGCACGCTTAGCACGGTGAAACCCTCGCCAATCAGCTCGCGCCGCACTGGGCCAGTGAAGCCGGCGTGCCGAATCAACTGCTCCTGATCTTCGCGCGTGGGGATTACGTTGCCCCAGACAAGTTCCTCGAAACCGGTCTGCAGCGGAAACTGAAACTCGGGCAGGCGCGCCTGCTGCAGGTTCGAAGGGTACGTCTCGTCAATGATCAGCAGCCAGCCACCGGGTTTGAGCGCGCGCGCACACGCGCTGATTACATGTTGACGAATGTCCGGTGCAATTTCGTGCAGCACTTCGATCATGACTGCGGCATCGCAGCTGCCGGCATCGACCGCTGCCGCCGCATCACCTTCCACCACGCATAGCCGTTCCGCATATCCTGCTTTCGCGATCGCGTCGCGACCGATCGCGATGCCCGTCGGGTCGATGTCCACGCCGATGGCCCGCGCCTGTGGCCAGGCCTTGGCAAACTGCATCAGGAAGCGCGCCGTGCCGCAGCCGATCTCCAGCAGGCTTCCGCCGGCATCCAGGCGCGGTTTAAGTCCAGGCAGTTCCGGCAGAAGTTTTTTCGCCGTGATCAGGTGCAGCCCGCCGATCGCTTCGCCGATGATCCGGGCGAAGTTCTCACTGCGTCCCTGGAAAGGTGCGGTCTCGCCGTTGCGAAAGGCATCTCGGCAGAGGCGAAAGTCTTCGGTGGCGAAATCCGTTCCCAGCCGCACATAGCCGCCCAGATAGCGCGGATGACCCGGCATGGCGAGAATCTGATCGAAATGCGGCGCCAGGCGAAACCGCCGGTCGTCCTTGCCCTCCAGCAGCCCAAATCCATAGGCAGTGGTACACCAGGTTTCGACATAAGGCACATGCAGCGCGAGCTTCGCGGCAATTTCTACCGGCGTTGAATCAGGGGCCTCGGCCAACGCCTTAAACATACCGAGTTCGATGCCGAGATCGATCAGATGCATGGCGTTAAAACCGCGCCGCCAGGCGAATACCTTGGCGACCTGTTCGTCTGCGGTTATCTGCGAAGCGGCGTTGTCCGATGGCGCGGGCATCGATTTCTCCAATTGGCGGCAATTTGTTCGTATCAAGAGGTTACCAGAGTCGCTGCCGGTGTCCGGGCGCGGCGGCGGGAATGCTCTGAAGTCAAGGAATTTCCTGATGGTCCGCGGAGTCTGATTAAATGAACTCAGACCCAGTGCGGAGGCCGACCGTGTCCAGAT
>DATKEK010000310.1:0-4660 GCA_035512195.1 Burkholderiales bacterium | reverse complement strand
AATACAAGGGCAAACTCAAGGTCGCGAAACTCAACATCGACGAGAACCCGCAGACGCCGCCCAAGTACGGCATCCGCGGCATCCCGACCCTGATGCTGTTCAAGAACGGCAATATCGAGGCGACCAAGGTCGGCGCCCTCTCGAAATCGCAGTTGACAGCGTTTATTGACAGCAACATCTAAAGTCGTTTAGGCTTCGCCGCAACGTCGTATAGCAGGCCAGAAGAAACCGCGTTTGCGGCCTGCGGCGGGTCAAATTCTTTTCCCGCCCACTCCCTCCCAAGTCACCTTTCTCCTGAATCAGCGGCACCCCGAAGACCCTCCTCGTATGCACCTATCAGAACTGAAGAACCTGCACGTCGGCGAACTCGTCGAAATGGCGATCGCCAATGAGATCGACAATGCCAACCGGATGCGCAAGCAGGACCTGATCTTCGCGTTGCTGAAGAACCAGGCGAAGAAAGGCGAGGGCATCTTCGGAGGCGGCACCCTGGAAGTGCTGCCGGACGGGTTCGGCTTTCTGCGATCGCCCGATACCTCGTACCTGGCGGGACCCGACGATATCTACGTCAGCCCATCGCAGATCCGGCGCTTCAATCTGCATACCGGCGACTCGATCGAGGGCGAGATCAGGACCCCGAAGGACGGCGAGCGCTACTTTGCGCTGGTCAAGGTGGACAAGGTCAACGCGGAACCACCGGAGAATTCGAAGCACAAAATCCTGTTCGAAAACCTCACGCCGCTCTTCCCGACCGACCACATGATCATGGAGCGGGAGATCAAGTCGGACGAGAATCTCACCGGAAGAATCATCGACATCATCGCCCCGATCGGCAAGGGCCAGCGCGGCCTGCTGGTCGCCAGCCCGAAGAGCGGCAAGACGGTGATGCTGCAGCACATCGCGCACTCGATCGCGGCCAATTTCCCGAACGTCTACCTGATCGTGCTGCTGATCGACGAGCGTCCGGAAGAAGTAACCGAGATGCAGCGCTCGGTCCGCGGTGAAGTCGTGTCCTCCACCTTCGACGAGCCCGCAACGCGCCATGTGCAGGTTGCGGAAATGGTGCTGGAAAAGGCGAAACGCCTGATCGAGCACAAGAAGGACGTGGTCATCCTGCTCGACTCGATCACGCGTCTGGCGCGTGCCTACAACACCGTGGTTCCGGCCTCCGGCAAGGTGCTCACCGGCGGTGTCGACGCGAACGCGTTGCAACGCCCGAAACGGTTCTTCGGCGCGGCGCGGAACATCGAGGAAGGCGGCTCGCTCACCATCATCGCGACCGCGCTGATCGACACCGGCTCGCGTATGGACGACGTCATCTACGAGGAATTCAAGGGCACCGGCAACATGGAGATCCATCTTGACCGGCGCATGGCCGAGAAGCGCATCTACCCATCGATCAACGTCAACCGCTCCGGCACCCGCCGCGAAGAACTCCTGCTCAAACCCGAGATTCTGCAGAAGGTGTGGGTGCTGCGCAAACTGCTCTATCCCATGGACGAACTGGAAGCGACGGAATTTCTGGTCGACAAGCTCAAGGCCACCAAGAACAACGCGGATTTCTTTGACTCCATGCGCAGGGGTTAAGGTTCGACAGCGCCCGGCTTCGTTAATGTGCTGGAGGAAATCCGCTTGCCGCGCTACCCGCAATCGGGCCTTCGGCTAACGAGTCCGCGCGGGACTTCTTTGACTCCATGCGCAGGGGCTGATGTTCGGCGTGACCCAGCTTCGTTGACGCTCTGTGGGAAATCCGCTCGCCGCGCTCCCCGCAATCGGGCCTTCGGCTAACGTGTCCGCGCGGGACTTCTTCGACTCCATGCGCAGAGGTTAACGTTCGACAGCGCCCAGCTTCGTTAATGTTCTGGAGGAAATCCGCTGGCCGCGCACCCCGCAAACAGGCCTACGGCTAACGAGTCCGCGCGGCACTTCTTTGCCTCGATGCGACGCGGGTAAACAACCACGGATAGCAAGTCAGGGTTGCCAAACCTTTGTCGCACATGGATAATGCGCGACTTCTCAAAGTGGCCTGCGCAAATCCCGCAGACCCGCAAGATAAGGACCAGTCAATGAAAACCGGCACCCACCCGAAATACGCCGTAGTCAACGTGACGTGCAGCTGCGGAAACCGCTTCGAAACGCGTTCGACTCTGGGCCGCGACCTGACCATCGAGGTCTGCTCCGTCTGTCATCCGTTCTACACGGGAAAGCAGAAAATCGTCGACACCGCAGGCCGGGTCGAGAAGTTCAAGCAGAAGTACGCAAGGACGGGCACGCGCAACAAGCCAGCCTCCGCCTGAACGTATTCCAGTACCCCGGGAAAGGCAGCTTCGGCTGCCTTTTTCGTTTTCCGCGGCGGGTACCGCGCCTAGAATAGCGACATGCCGCCTGCGGCCGGAAGGCAGGCGCGCCCGGCAAGCGGGCAACCTCGCGCTCCAGCGGGTAAAGGCACCGGCCGCGCGCGGGAACCCCGCTCCGCCGAGAGGATCAAGATATTGGAATGAGACAATCCCGGCACGCCGAGCGCAAACAAGAGTGAAAACAACGATGCTGCGCCCCGCCCATCTTCTGCGTCAGGAACGGCTCGCGAGCTACCTCACCGAGCACCCGATCCGGCTCACTGTCGCCATGTGCGCCGTTTGGGTCTTCATCGGGCTGGTAGGACATGACCCGTGGAAACCGGACGAGACCCACACCTTCGGCGTGACCTACGGCATGCTGACGACCGGCGAGTGGATCGTGCCTATGCTCGCCGGTGAGCCTTTTCTGCAGAAACCTCCCCTCGTCTATTACTCCGGCGCGCTGTTCGCGTGGCTACTAGCGCCGCTGCTGGAGCCGCACGACGCAGCACGGCTGGCGGCCGGAGCATGGATCGCCGTGGCACTGCTGTTTACCGGACTTGCCGCACGCGAACTGTTCGGCGGCAACCGCGGCTGGGTCGCCGTGCTGATGCTGATCGGTTCGGGCGGGCTGCTGGTGCGCGGACACCTGCTGATCAGCGACGTAATCGTGGTCGCGGCGTTCGCGATTGCGCTGCACGGCCTCGCGCTTGCCCCGCGGCTTCCCCGGCCCGGGGGCGCATGGATGGGCGTGGGATTAGGGCTGGCGATATTTGCCAGCGGACTGTTCGAGCCGCTGATGCTGCTCACCACTGCGATCGCCATCGCCATCGTCTCGCCGATGTATCGAACCCGCTCGTACGGCCGCAGCGTGCTGATCGCACTGATGGTTGCCACACCGATTGCGATCGCATGGCCGATCGCGCTGTATCTGCACTCGCCGGAGCTGTTTGCGCACTGGCTCCGGGTGGAGAATCTGGTGCGCATTCGCGGCATGGTCTATCCCGATGGCGCGGGAGAGTATTTCTACTACCTGCGGGTGCTGCCGTGGTTCGCCTGGCCGGTCTGGCTGTTCGCGCTGTGGTCGGTGTGGATGGAAGGCCGCGACGGGTGGCGCCGGCGCGAGATCCAGCTTCCGATCGTGGCGTTCGCGGTATTTTTCGCCTATCTGACCGTCGCCGGCGAAGCCCGCGAAGTCCTCGGGCTGCCGCTGCTGCTGCCGCTCGCGCTGCTTGCTTCACTGTCGTTCGCACGGCTGCCGCGCGGCGGGCTGAATGCGTACTACTGGTTCTGCATCATGGTGGCAACCGTATTTTCGCTGGTGATCTGGGTGTACTGGAGCGCGATCGAATTCGGTGTACCGCGCCGGCTCGCAGAACACTTGCGGGAACTGCAGCCTGCATACGAGCCCGCCACGCACCCGCTGGCGATCATGCTCGCACTTCTGTTCACCTCGGCGTGGCTGCTGGTCGTGTTCAACATCAAGCGGACGCCGGAGCGTCCGATCATTCTGTGGGGCGCCGGCGTGACCACGACCTGGGCACTGGTGGTGCTGCTGCTGTTCGGGTGGATAGATACCGGCAAAAGCTACCGGGGAATGGTCAACGACCTCAAGGCGGCGATGCACGGGCGCGAGGGGTGTATCTACAGCCAGGGACTGGGCGAAACCCAGCGGGCGATGCTCGATTACCACGGCCAGATCGTGACTCACCGGCTGGAAGCCCCCGGCGAAAGGCCGCGCTGCGATCTGCTGGTAACGCAGGAAAACTGGAACCAGACCGGCGTGGTCGGCGCCCCGTGGAACCTGATCTGGGAGGGCGGGCGGCCGGGTGACTACAACGAACGCTACCGGCTGTACGGACGGCTGGAGATGTAGGAAGCATGGCCGATTCGCTGCAACGCTTCCTGCTGGAGAGCACGCCGGTCCGTGGCGAACTGGTGCATCTGGATGCAACCTGGCGCGCGGTACTCGAGCGCAAGACCTACCCGGAAACGCTGGAAAGACTGCTCGGCGAGATGATGGCAGCGGCAGCGCTGCTGTCTGCCACGCTGAAGTTCGAGGGCGCGCTGATCATGCAGATGCAGGGCTCCGGGCCGGTGCGGCTGCTGGTGGTCGAGGCGACCAGCGAACACACTCTGCGCGCAACCGCGAAATGGGACGGCGAGCTCCCGGGCAGCAGTCTGAAGGAACTGCTGGGCAACGGGCGCTTCGTGATCACCGTCGTTCCGGAATCCGGCAAGCAGACCTACCAGGGCGTCGTCAGCATCGAGGGCGAGACGGTGGCACAGGTGCTGGAGCACTATATGGCGAAATCCGAGCAGCT
>DATKEK010000309.1:0-6367 GCA_035512195.1 Burkholderiales bacterium | reverse complement strand
CCGCCGACCAGCAGGGTCGCGGCGTAATCGACACTGGATTGTGCGAGATAAGGTCCGTCCCGGCGCTGCACCTCGCGCAGCGCGTCGCCCACCAGGCTCGCGACATCGTACATGCTGGTCGCATTCCAGATGGTCGGCTTGTCGGGCTCGGCATCCTTGTGACGGTCGAGTATGTTCAGCACGCCCTGGGTCACCGCCAGGTTGCCCGAGGACAGCAACACCACAGCCCGGTCGTCCTTGTTCGCATACACGCGCATCTTGCCGAAGGTGGCGATATGGTCGACGCCGGCATTGGTCCTGGAATCGGACACGAACAGCATGCCGGTGTCGAGCTTCATGGCAACGCAATAGGTCATGAACGGGTTTCCACAGGCAAAGAGGTGCGCATCATAGCGGGAAGCGCGGGATCAGGCGTAGGACGGGCTGAAATAACAGCGGTTGACCTCGATGCCGAATTCGTTCAGTCGGCTCAGAAAATCGGTGATGTACTCGTGCAACCCGTTCTGGAAGATCACGTCGATGCGCCCGAAGTGAAGCTGCGCATGCAGTTCCCCCGCCCGGCGCACCGCTTCCTGCGCCACGCCGGAGGGCAGGTGCTGCAGGATCTCGAAGGCCTCGTCCATGCAGGCATGCAGAGAGCGCGGCATGTCGTGCCGCAGGATCATCAGCTCCGCGACTTTCAATGGCGTGATCACGTCGCGATAGACCTTGCGGTATGACTCGAACGCCGACACCGAGCGCAGCACGGCCGCCCACTGGTAGTAATCCACCGCGCCGCCGACATCTTCCACCGACGGCAGCAGGATGTGATACTTCACGTCGAGGATGCGCGCGGTGTTGTCTGCGCGCTCGATGAAGGTGCCGAGCCGGTTGAAGTGGAACGCCTCGTCTTTCAGTGCGGTGCCCATGGTCACGCCGCGGAACATGTGCGAGCGGTCTTTTACCCAGTCGAAGAACGCCAGCGCCCCCTGGCCGGACAGACGCTCCTCGCGCACCTGCTGCAATTCGAGCCAGGTGTAGTTGATCACCTCCCACATCTCGGAGGTAATCGACCCGCGCAGGCGCCGCGCGCTTTCCCGCGCGCTGCGCGCACAGGAAAAGATCGACGAGGGATTGTTCGGGTCAAGCACCATGAAATGGATCACATCCTTGGCGGTGACCGTCGCGTACCGCCCGGAGAACGGGTACAGCGTGCCGGAGATGTTCAGCGGCGCGAACCACTCCTGGTCGGCCATGACCGTGGAGCGCGGCAACAGCGACATGCGGTGGCTGGATTCGAGCACGCGCGCGGTGTTCTCGGCCCGCTCGATGTAGCGCGCCATCCAGTAGAGAGCGGATGCGGTTCGGCTCAACATAAAACCGGGCACCGGGCACTGGTCTTCATTCCAGCACCCATGTGTCCTTGGTCCCGCCGCCCTGCGAGGAATTCACCACCAGCGAGCCTTCACGCAGGGCCACCCGCGTGAGCCCGCCGGGGACCATCATCACCTCGTCCTTGCCGGAGAGAATGAAAGGCCGCAGATCCACGTGGCGCGGCGCGATGCCGTTCTCGACGAAAATCGGGCAGGTCGACAGCGACAGCGTCGGCTGTGCGATGAATTTCTCCGGCGCGTCGAGGATGCGCTGACGGTAGGCATCCCGCTCGCGCTCGGTCGAGGCAGGGCCGATCAGCATGCCGTAGCCGCCGGAGCCGTGCACTTCCTTCACCACCAGCTCGTCGAGATGGTCGAGCGTGTAGGCGAGGTCTTCCTTCAGCCGCAGCTGATAGGTCGGCACATTGTTCAGCAGCGGTTCTTCGCCGAGATAGAAACGGATCATGTCGGGCACGTGCGGGTAAATCGACTTGTCGTCCGCCACGCCGGTGCCGACGGCGTTCGCCAGCGTCACCTGGCCGTTGCGGTAGGCGTTGAACAGCCCCGGCACGCCGAGCATGGAGTCCGGCCGGAATGCCTGCGGATCGAGAAAGTCGTCGTCCAGCCGCCGGTAGATCACGTGCACCGGCTGCGGGCCGCTGGTGGTGCGCATGTACACGCCGTCGCTGCGCACGAACAGGTCTGCGCCCTCGACCAGTTCGATGCCCATCTGCTGCGCGAGAAACGCATGCTCGAAGTATGCGCTGTTGAACTGTCCCGGAGTCAGCAGCACTACGGTGAGAACGTCCGTGTGCGCCGGGGCCACGCTGCGCAGCGTTTCCAGCAGGATGTCCGGATAGTGCTCCACCGGCGCGATCGACTGGCGCGCAAACAGGTCCGGCACCAGCCGCATCATCATCTTGCGGTTTTCCAGCATGTAGGACACGCCGGAGGGCGTGCGCAGGTTGTCCTCCAGTACGTAGTACTCGCCGGCGCCGGCGCGCACCAGGTCGACTCCAGCGACGTGCGCGTAAATGCCGCCGGGCACGTCCACGCCCTGCATGCCGGCATAGAACAGCTTGTTGGCCAGAATCCTTTCTTCCGGAATCTTTCCGGCACGCATGATTTCCCGGTCGTGGTAAATGTCGTGCAGGAACAGGTTGAGCGCGCGCACCCGCTGGCGCAGCCCGCGTTCCAACTCACGCCATTCCGTGCCCGGGATGATCCGCGGCAGCATGTCGTAAGGGATCAGCCGCTCGGCGCCCGCGTCCTCCCCGTAAACATTGAAGGTGATGCCGACGCGATGGAACAGCAGCTGCGCGGCCTGACGCATCTGGCTGATTCTCTCCGGGGGCGTGTTTGAGATCCATTCCGCCAGCGGCGCGTAGTGACTGCGCACCGCGCCGTCGGCGAGATACATCTCGTTGTAGAAAGAATCGAATGACATGGTTGCACCTTGCAGCGGGGCCGCACGTCCGTAGTGCAACGGTTGTGCCACTCCCCCGATTACCGGCTAAGTGCCTGTTCGCACGCGCGGAAAACCCGGCATTGCGGCCGAGGCGCTGCGCCCCGGCAAGACACTGCACCATGAAATGGCGCGCCTGCGCTCCGGCGCACCACGATTGATAGTCTATCGCGACAGATTCAGTTTTTGAACGAAATACACGACGTCGGTTCCGATCTTCTCGACTGCTGCCTGCTGCTTGGCATCTTTCAGCGAACCGGAGTCATCGAACGCTTCGCTGGCGCGCGGCACGCCGAGTTGCGCGGGCACCACCACCATGCCCAGGTGCGCGAGCAGCGCGCGGATCGTGCCCAGCGATCGGACAGCGCCGAGCGCACCGGGCGACGCGGACATCACACCCGCGATCTTGCCGCGGTAGGCCACCAGCGGTGGTTCTCCCGGCTCTGCGCGGGAAGCCCAGTCGACCGCGTTCTTCAGCACCGCGGTGATGCTGCTGTTGTACTCTGGGCTCGCGACCAGCACGCCGTGATGCTCCACCAGCAATTGCTTGAAGCGCTGCGCGTTCGCCGGCAGCCCGTGCTGCGACTCCTCATCCGCGTCGTAGATCGGCATCGGCAGATCGCGCAGGTCGAGCATCGTCACTTCTGCTCCGGCCGCACGCGCCCCGTTGGCGGCAATGGCGACGAGTTTCTTGTTCCACGAGCCTGCGCGCAGGCTCCCGGCAAACGCAAGTACTCTGGGTGCTGTCATGTTCCTGCCTGGATGGGCGAACGCCGCGAAGCCCGGCAGCTTGCCGGAAGGCAGGCAGTTCGCCTGGTTGAATTCAGGCCGCAGATCTTGCGGCGGCCTCGATGACGTGCTGCGCGAGTTCGTCCGCGGTCATCGGCTGGCCGAACAGATAGCCCTGCGCATACTGGCAGCCGTAAGCGTTCAGGAACGCGAGCTGCGCCTCGGTTTCCACACCTTCGGCGATCACCTTCATGCCGAGACTGCGCGTGAGCGTGATCACCGCGCGCACGATCGCGGCATCGTTCGGGTCGGTCGAGATGTCGCGCACAAAGGACTGGTCGATCTTCAGCACGTCCAGCGGCAACCGCTTGAGATAGGAAAGGCTCGAATACCCGGTGCCGAAGTCGTCGATCGAGATCCGCACGCCGAAGTCCTTCAGCCGCTCCAGCATGACCACGGACGCCTCGGCGTCCTCCATCACCGCGCTCTCTGTCAGTTCGATTTCCAGCAGCGAGGCCGGCACCGTGGTTTCCTTCAGCACCTTGAAAACCAGGTCGGCAAGATCCTGCTGCTTGAACTGGCGCGGCGACACGTTTACCGCCACCGCGATCTCCAGTCCGGCATCGCGCCATGCGCGAATCTGGCGGCAGGCGGTGCGCAGCACCCATTCTCCCATCTGCCCCATCATGCCGGAGTCCTCAGCAACCGGAATGAACCGCGCCGGGGAAACCTGTCCCAGCGCGGGGTGCTCCCAGCGCATCAGCGCCTCGGCGCCGACGATCTCACGCGTGGAAAGGTCGATCTTGGGTTGATACAGCAACCGCAACTCGTCGCGCTGAATCGCCTGTCGCAGCCCGGACTCGAGCAGCATGCGCTCCTGCACCTCGCGGTTCAGCGCGTCGGTGAAAAACTGGAAGTTGTTGCGCCCGAGATCCTTGGCGCTGTGCATGGCGGCATCGGCATGCTTGATCAGATCGTCGACGTTCGCCGAATCGTCCGGGAACAGGCTGATGCCGATCGAGGCGGAACAGAACAGATCCTGCCCGTCCCGGCTGAACGGTTTGGCGAGTTCGGCCAGTACCTTCTCCGCGGCGGCCGAGAGGCCCTGCAGGCTGGTGACATTCAGGAACACGATCGAAAATTCGTCGCCGCCGATCCGCGCCACGGTATCGCCCTCGCGCCCGCAGCGCTTGATGCGGTCGGCCGCCTGCTTGAGCAGCGCGTCGCCCACGTAGTACCCAAGCGTGTCATTCACCACCTTGAAGCGGTCCAGATCGATGTGCATCAGCGCTACCCGCAGGCGGTTGCGGTGCGCCTGCGAACACGCCTGCGTCACCCGGTCCTGCATCAGGAAGCGGTTCGGCAGCCCGGTCAGCACGTCGTAGTTGGCAAGGAACTGTGCCCGCTCTTCGGCGCGCTTGCGCTCGGTGATATCGCGGCAGGTCAGCACCACCCCGCGAACACCGGGATGCTCGAGCAGGTTGTTGCCCAGCGCCTCGAGCCAGATCCAGGAACCGTCCGCATGGCGGAAGCGCATCTCCAGCGGCGTCGGCACCGGTTCTCCGCGCACCAGCGCCTGGAAGGCGTCGCGCGCCAGCGATGCATCCTTCGGATGCACGGTTTCGAAAGGCGTCTTGGTGATCAGCGATCCCGGCGGATAACCCAGGATACGCGAGGCAGCCGGCGACTCGTAAACCGTTACGCCGGTCTCGTCATGGATGGTGATGATGTCGAACGAGTTCTGCACCAGCGCGCGAAAACGCTCTTCGCCGCTGTCAGCGTCGACACTCTCCGCGCGCCGCAGCACGCGTTCAAACGGGTTTGCTATCACAATCAGGGTCCGCTAAAAGCAATGCGGAAAAGCCGGGGTCGGCATTCCTCCGCTCGAGAACTGAGGAATTCTTGTTTTTGTTATGTTTTTTCGCCGGACCATTCTAGACCGGGGTATCCGGAATAGTAAACCCCTGTTTTCCTACCGTTATTACCATTGCTCTTACGACCGGGCCCGTATCCTTAGCCGGTCACCCCTTCAGCGGCGCTTCGGGAGGCGGTTTTCGGCCCAAGTAACCCAATGGCCACACGCACAGCACGGAGCCCTTCCCACGCGCATTCATCCGCTACAATCGGGCCTTCCCTGCGGCAAGCGTGCCACCAAGTTCAGTGATCCCTAATATGCTTAAACGACTGATTCCGGCCGCTTGTGCCGCCCTGTTTGTCGCACCGGTAAACGGAGCGGACTTCGACTGCATTATCGAGGCGCGGCAGACGATCGATATCCGCAGCCCGGTTGAAGCAACCATCGAATCGGTGCAGATACGGCGCGGCGACCTGGTGAAAAAAGGTCAGGTAATCGCCACGCTGGAGTCCGGGCCCGAACGCGCAGCGCTGGAGCTGGCGAAGTCCCGCGCCACGATGCAGGGGGAACTCAAGGCCGCAGAGGCCCGACTGAATCTTGCCGAGAAGAAATTTCTGCGAGCGGAAGAGCTATACAAACAGAATTTCATTTCTGTAAATGCCCGGGACGAGGCGGAAGCGGAACTGCGTTTCTCCGGCGAGCAACTTCGTCAGGCCCAGGAGAATCAGAAGCTCGCGGAGCTGGAGGTCAAGCGCTCTTCGGAAGTGCTCGCCCTGCGCACAATCAAGAGCCCGATCTCGGGCGTTGTAGTCGAAGTCATGCAGCGTCCGGGCGAGTTTGCAACCAGCAATTTCAAGGATCCGATCGTCAGGCTCGCCGAAATCGATCCGCTGAACATCGAAGTCGTGCTTCCAGTCACCCTGCACGGCAGGGTCAAGGTCGGGCAGCGCGCGCGAGTCATGCCCG
>DATKEK010000308.1:0-11893 GCA_035512195.1 Burkholderiales bacterium | reverse complement strand
ATCGCGTCCTCGAGTTCGCGCAGATCCGCTCCAGGCAGTATTTCGATTGTGCGACCTGCCGTCTTGTGCATCTCGCGCCCGAATGCCGGCTGGGGCGCGAGGACGAGGCGCGGCATTATGCGTTGCACGAGAACGATCCCGCGGATGCTGCCTATCGCGCGTTTCTCGAACGCCTGACGACCCCACTGGCGGAACGTCTGCCGGCCGGCGCACAGGGTCTGGATTTCGGGTCCGGACCGGGACCGACGCTGTCGTTCATGCTCGAAGAGCTTGGTTTCGATATGCAGATCTACGATCCGTTCTTCGCATCCGATCCGGCGCTTCTGCTGCGTACTTACGATTTCATCGCCTGCACGGAAACCGTCGAGCATTTCTTCTCGCCGGCCGACGAGTTCGATCTGCTTGATCGCATGGTGCGCCCCGGCGGCTGGCTCGGAATCATGACCGGGCTGCTGACCGCGGATCGCGAGTTTGCCGACTGGCATTACGTGCGCGACCCGACGCACGTCAGCCTCTATCGACCTGCCACCATGGACTGGATCGCCGCGCGCTACGGCTGGAACCTGCAACTCAGCGGGCGCGACGTGGTTCTGTTCCGCAAGCCCAACCGATAGACCCCGCAAAATTTAGAAACCGCAATGCCAAGAAAAAGCCCCGATGGGATAACCATCGGGGCCTTTTTCGAAACTGCTGTAAACGATTCTGCGCAGTCGAATCGTAGTGTCAGGTTGCGTTCGCCGCAGCGGCGGCAGCGGCTTTTTTGGCGCCGGGCTTGGGCCCGGTGGCACGCGGCGGCACGTAAGCGGACAGCCTGCAACTCACGCCTTCAATTTTCTTTGCGCCGTCGAATCGCGTGACGCGGCAGCAAATCACTTCGCCCGCCGTCGAAAGTTGCGAGATGTGGTTCTGAACCGTGGCCTTCGGTATGCGCAATGCCTTGGCGATTTCAACATCCAGTTGTTCGCCATTGCTTCTCAGGTACTCAAGAATCGCTGCGTTCATTGGGAATTCCCTGCGGTGGCTTCGGTGGGGGGAGCCGTATATTGCGCCACTGCGGCATTTGGAGCAAGTCGCGAGCGATGCGACCGCATGCAGTGAGTGGTGAATTTCCCTGCAATTCTATCGACTTGCGGCGGAATTCGTCGATTTTCCCTGCTGCCGGAATGTTGAGGAAACTTCGCTTTCCTCGCGACGAAATCCGCCCGGATCGGGGACGGCATCGGCCATCCCCGATGTTGATGGCAGATGAGATGTCGGCCTGCTACAACATCGCGAACAGGATCATGCCGAGCCCGACGATGCTCACGGCCCAGACGGCGGTGCGCAGATACGGGATTCCGATCATGTACACCGGCACGTAAACCAGCCGCGCCCAGAAGAACACCTGCGCGCCGGTTTCCACCTGCGAACCATCGGCGCCGACTGCATGTGCGGCGAGCGCAAGCGCCGCGAACAACACGAAGTTGTCCACCGTGTTGCGGGCCGCGCGCTCCGTGCGGCCGGCCAACGGTGTTGCGGCGGGCAGGTTGTCACGGTTGCCGAACGCAAGCATCAAGCCGGCCGGCGTCCAGCCTTTGGTGCGCACCACGCTTGCGAAGAGAATCGTTACCCAGGTGAGTATGGCTGCATATGCGACGAAGTACAGAGTAGTCGTCATTCGAACGTCCTCCTTGCTCGTTGCAGGAACTGCTCTACCGCGCACTCTTGCCGCCGGTGAGTCCGACTGCTCGGCCGCGGCGGAGCGTCGCGGACACCATGAACTCCGAACCGACTCCCCGACCGCGTCCGGAAACCCTCCGGCACGCAGCGTGAGAATCGCTGCGCACGTTACTCCTGGCGGGCGGCCCTTTCAAGACACCGGATGAAGGCACTGCGCAATATCGCGGGAACTACTCTTTGACTTTCCACGCCGGGTTCCAGGCAACTTCCCACAGGTGGCCGTCCGGGTCCTGGAAGTAGCCCGAGTAGCCGCCCCAGAAGCGGTCCTGCGCGGAATCGGTGATGCGGGCACCCGCTTCCTTCGCCTGCTGCATCACCTCATCTACT
Organism: Burkholderiales bacterium; assembly: GCA_035512195.1. Lineage (GTDB taxonomy): Bacteria > Pseudomonadota > Gammaproteobacteria > Burkholderiales > Eutrophovitaceae > DATKEK01. Next base: position 9,847 of record DATKEK010000308.1, on the reverse strand, counting down.
TCCCGCCTGGAACCGACGTTGTGACCGATGGAAAACTCGGTTGCGCTCGGCGGGTCCGGTGCAACCTTGGCATCCTTCGCCAACGCCTCCCGGGGGTACAGCGCCAGCACCAGGTCGTCGTTCAGGTGAAAAAACACGACTGCACCGTCCTCGAACTCGGTGCCGATGATGCCTTCGGTCGGCAGACCCATCCCGTCGCGGTAGAACGCGAGTGCCCTTTCAAGATCGCTCACGCCGAGGGTGATGAGTTTGATGCGTGGCTTCATGGCGGCTCCTTACCATTCAACGCGATGATCGGTTCAGCGCGACGCCCATCTTCCCGGCACCGGGATCGCCTCGTCGTCGCCGGGCCACGGCGGCATTGCGACGCCGACCGCCACCAGCGGTTCGGGCCCGGAAGCGCGAAACTGGAAGTGCGTGCCCACCGGAATGCTTACGCACACGCCGGGATCGAGCGCGACTGTCTCCTCCTGTTCGCCCTGCCGGCGCCACATCTCCCCGCGACCGGACAGCACGAACCAGATCTCGTCCACCGTGCGATGCCGGATCGGATCCGATGCGCGTCCCGGCGCGAGTTCGAAGTGCGCCATGCTGCCGCGCTCCGTGCGCAGCAGCACGCGCACATCCGAGCCGTCCGGCGCGATCACGTCCGCAGTTTCAGGCAGGTGCATGGTGGCGAAGTCGGTCATGAATGGATTGTACGAAGGAATCCGCGCGTATGTGTCCTACCGCACCGAGGGCTCGCCCGACCCGCTGATACCTTGGGAACGTCAGATCGATTGCACATTACCGGTGGAATGGCCCTGAGTAATTCCCTTGCCCTCCCGTTTTCAAATGCCCGGCACTCGCAAGTCCCGGGGTTGTGCTGATACCCGTTCACCGTGTTTCGGGTCGCAATCCATTCGCCAGGCGCTCTCGCCGGAACTGTTCTGGCTGGTCTTTTCGCCTGCACACCGGCCGTGCAGGCGGATGTGTTCGCAGATGGCGACCGTATCATGCTGCATGCGGGGCCATACGTGTATCACCGCGATCGCGGGTCTGACCACAATGACTTCCCGCTGCTCGTCGGCGTGGAGTGGGAATCCGCTTCGAAGTGGGCACTCGGCGCGAATTACTTCGAGAACTCTTTCGATCAGCCGTGCGTCTATATCTATGTTGGCAAGCGCTGGTTCTTAAGACCGGAATCCGAGGGCTTCTACCTGAAGCTCACGGGCGGCCCGTTGTATGGATACAAGGACGAGTACGAAAACAAGGTGCCTTTCAACCACAACGGACTCGCGTGGGCAGTCATTCCTGGAATCGGTTACCAGTACGAGCGGGCGCACGCGCAGCTGGTAATTCTCGGGACAGCCGGATTGATGCTGACGTTCGGTTACGATTTCTGGAAATAATCGGCGCACGCCGCGCCGAAGCAGATGAACGCGCGACCTGTGTATCCTGTCGCCGCAAAAAAGGAACCCGACATGAAACTGTTACTCGTCGCAGCGCTGGTGTTGCCGCTGTCCGCCCTCGCCGGAACCGGCGATCGAGTCGCCATGGGGCCCGATCCCGGCGGTCACACCGGCGCGACCGTCACCCCGGAAACCACCAAAACCGACAATTCCACCGTCGATGCCGCGCGCCAGGCGGCTTCCGGCAACACGACCGGAACCCGTAAGCCTGACCGCGACAAACCGGAATCGGCGGAAAAGGAAAAGTAAATCTGTCGCGCGCACTTGAAAACTGGTTTCACCAAAGGTTCCAGACGTCCTTCGGTGGCATTCATCACCTCTACGCGAACAATCGCGCGATGGCCGGCTACCGGAGCGGCAAGTTTCCCAACGGCGCGGTAATCGTGTTCGATATGCTGGACGTGACAGACACGGACAACGCGGTGACCGAAGGGCCGCGCAATCGTGGGCGTCATGCACAAGGATTCGAGGCGCTACGCGGCGACCGGCGGCTGGGGCTTCTCGAGGGATTCAAGGGCGACTCCCGCGAGCGTGCGGTCGGCAGCAATGCCTCGGCTGCCTGCTACCAGTGCCATACCTCGCAGAAAGACCGGGACTACGTGTTCAGTAGCTGGCGGCCGTAGCCCCGGCGCGTTGCATCAGAAGCGAAAGGTCTGGTCGTCTTGACGGCCGGCCAGTCGCTCACGCTTCGAGTTTTGCATTCATCGAGATTTTCGCGTTCAGCACCTTTGACACCGGGCAGCCCGCCTTTGCCGCATCGGCCGCCTTCTCGAAGGCCTTGGGGTCGGCGCCGGGGACCTTCGCGCTGACGTCGAGATGGACCGCGGTGATCGCGAATCCCTTGTCCTGCTTTTCGAGCGAGATGGCTGCCGTCGTGGCGATTCTCTCGGCCTTCATTCCCGCTTCGGCAAGAATCGCCGACAGCGCCATCGAAAAGCATCCGGCATGCGCGCCTGCGATCAGTTCTTCCGGATTGGTTCCGGCCCCGCTCTCGAAGCGCGTGCCGAACGAGTACTGCGTGTCCCTGAGCACGCCGCTTTCCGTGCTGATCGTTCCATTGCCATCCGTCAGGCCGCCCTTCCAGACTGCGGATCCCTTACGTTTGATCATCTGGCTGCTCCTTTCGATCTGAACTGCGTTGAAATACGGTTCGTCCGCAGTCCGGGCCGATAGTTCGCCGGCCATCGACAAGCGGAAACACCCGATCCCTTCCAGCCGGGCTGGCCATGCACTGCGGAAAGGGGAACTTTTTACTTCAGAGCGGCACGGCAACGACCGGACCAGAACCCATGCTACTCGCGGGGCGCGGACGGTCAATGCATCGAATCGAGTCACGGCTTGCGCCCCCATTGACTGAATCCCCGCGAAAGGTTATTCAGACATCTCGCAAGAGACGGGGGGAATCATCCGAAATCAAACCCGGACTCCCGGCATCGCCGGGAGGTTGCGGCTGGCCGCGGTGCTGCTCGCGGCGTTGTGCTGGGCGGGCGGCGCAGCCGCAAACGACGTCGCGCGGAATCTGCTTTCCGTCTACTACGCCGAGAAGGCAAAGGCGGCGGACCCGGCCTTCTCCTCTCCGGCTTTTCTGCCGACCGCGGCCACGCCTTCTATCTGTCGGAGCACCCCCTTAGGGGATCGGCATGGTGAGCTGCGCCTCCTGCCACCGCAAGGATCCCCGCGAACAGATCCTCGCGCATCGCGTCGACATACTCTGCCGCGCCTGCCACGTGATCAACGACGAGGAACACCCCGAGCCGAAGCGGGCGAAGCTGCGCTATATCGAGCCGTTTGCACCGCACGCGAATCCGCAGCGTCTGAACGACGCCGCGCATGTCGAGGAGTTCTTCAAGCTCAACTGCACCATGGTGCTCAAGCGCGAGTGCACGGCGCAGGAGAAAGGCGATCTGATCGCCTGGCTGCTGAGCGTCGAGGGCGAGCCGCGCTATCCGGCCGGCCGGGCCGCAACTCGACGACCACTGACGCCTCAGGGCTTCACCGCCGAGGCGAGCAGCGCGGGCATCGGCACCTCGAAGCACTGGCCGCGCTTGTACGCGGCAATGGCGTTCCGCAGCGCAGCCCCGATCGCCTCGCGCGCGGGCGCGCTCTGCGCGCGAAGCACCGCCGCCGCGCGTACCGTGGCCTGCGCAATCGTTTCGAAGACCTCGTCCGGATCGGACACGCGCCACACATGCGGCACAGTGCGGCACGACGGCGAGGCGAAGCCTGCGCCACGCAGCGCGTCCAGGCTGCGTCGAGGGTCGCTCAGCTCGAAGAATCCCGGGCCTTCCGGCAGGCCGACATCCAGCGAGCCGTGCGCGCGGACGGCGGCGTAGAACGCACCGAAGCCTACCGTGCGCTCGGGCGCGTCCCACACCGTGAACGCGATCCGTCCGCCATGCTTCAGCACCCGGAACGCCTCGCCCAGCGCACGCTCCGGCCCGGAGAGATGGCACAGGCCGAACGCGTTCACCACTGCATCGAAAGTCTCGCGCTCGAAGGGCAGCGCCTGCGCATCCGCCTGCTCGAACCGGACATCCGGAAATCTCGATCGGGCCAGTGCGACCTGCGCCGCGGAGAAGTCGATGCCGGTCGCATCGGCCCCGCGCCGCGCGGCTGCGCCGGCGACATGGCCTGCACCCGTCGCGACGTCCAGCACATGCATGCCGGCACGGACATTCCCGGCATCGAGCAGCGCATCGATCGATTGGGCGGTCACACCTGACAGCAGCGCGTCGTAGCCGGCAACTACACCCGCGCTCTCCCAGCCCGCGCGCTCGAATTCGCCGAAGGATGAATCCGGGCTGGTCATCCGTTTCTGCAAAGGCCAGTGAGCATAAACCCAATTGACAGACCGGCTAGCCCACGATCCGGTCGTACTCGGCGTGCGTTCCGATCCAGACCCACAAGATGCCGTCCTCGACACTGGTTCCAGGCGCGCGGTAATTCAATCCGATCCTGACGGACCAGAGCTTTCCAAGCTTTTTGAAGTGAAGTGATGGATGCTCTGGGTTACTTCTGAGAATCTGAAAGTTCTTGTCCGCGGTGGCGCGGACTTCCTCCGGCAAGGCATCGTAATGTGCCCAGAACCGGGAGGAGGCGTAGTGCTTCAAAGCTGTCGGGTCTTTCCGGTTCGATGCTCGGCAAGCGCTTCGGAGACTGGCGAATCGAGTTTTCCGTCTCTGGAGTCCGCTTGAATCTGCGCGTCCCAGATACGGGCATCGAACTCCGCAAACCACGCGCGAAACTTCCTCAGTTCCTCAGGGGACAGCTTCTGGACGCGTTCCTCGAGTTTTTCCAGCTCACTCATACCCTTGGTTCCCGGAAATGTTGCCGCACACATTGTACTCCCGGGTGCCGGCGGCGCACTGGCGCAGAGTTCCTGCCAGATGCCCCGAGGAGGCTTAACATTGGCATTCAGTCCAGGAATCGCACTCTCTCAGCAGTTTAGAACCTATCTCATAATCATTCACGCGTGCGCCGCAGACGATTTTCGTTCCCGGCTAGGCGCGAGCGACGCAGTTTGGCCGGCCCAAATAAGGAGCGAGCAACAACGCCGGGGGCGAAAATGCGCCCCGGACTCGGTCTCGCGCAGCGTGGTGCGGGCCGGGGCGCGAATCGGCTGCGCGCACCTATCTGCCCCGGTCGCATGCGTCTGCTCCCGCACCGGCGCTGCGCGTACCGTGTCGCAGCCGCCCGGCCTTTCGGGTTGCTGCCAGAACGGGCTGCGGCATTGCTCGGCTTGCCAATAGCCCGTGTATTGGCTGCGCCTCGCGCCTTGCCGCCGCCCGTTCTGGCAGCAACGCATCGCGCGAATGATTATGAGATAGGTTCTATCCATCGGAGGAGACCATGAACAGACAGTCGCGACCCGCCGCACGGGGAATCATCGGCTTTGCACTAGCCTACGCGCTGCTCACGCCGTCAATCCAGGCGCATGAAACCGCTTCGCCCGCCGCGACGCCCGGTCGCGTGGTCACGCCGCTGATGGCCCATCCGCTCGAGGGGATGCCCGGCAAAGTCGCGCAGATGCTGATTGTGGAATACGCACCGGGCTACGAAGCGCCGAGCCACACGCACCCGGGACTGCTGTACGGCTATGTTCTCGAGGGACGATTCACCACCGAGGTGGAAGGTCAGCCGCTGACTACCTACACGAAGGGCCAAGCATTCTACGAGCCGGTCGGGGCCGAGCACCGCATCTCGCGCAACCCGAGCGCCACCGAGCCGCTGAAACTGCTGATCTTCATCGTTGCCGACGAAGGCAAACCGCTCGCCGCGCCGGTCGGGCGTTGAGCCGGTCGGCACGTGACGACGTGGACGGGACCCGCCCCGTACTACGCCCACAGCGCACCGTGTCACCTCCAGATCGAACAGTTGCAGTTCGTCAATGCACGGGGACGGCGCCGCAGTGGCAGCAAGCAGTCCAGCCCCGGCCCTTCGCCGATCGGCGAATCCGACATTAGCCCGAAGAAAGCCGCGCCATTGCCTCGTCCGCAAGCTTCAGGGTGAGCCCGCCCGCGGGGAGCTCCCGCGCCAGTGCAGCAGCCTGCCCTGCGTAGAGCGCGCTGAAGTCGGTCGAACCCATGGATTCTGCCTGTATGCGCAGCGGTGCGAGCACAATCGCAGGCAGCGGGAAAGCCGGCACCTCCGTTGCGAGAGGCCCCAGCTCGCGCGCGATGCGATTCATGAAAACGCGAGCCGGGAGACCGGTCAACACGTTCGTGACGACTGTATGGTTATCGCGTGCCGACTTCAGGGCCACCCGGTGGTGTGCGGAAATGCTCGCCTCGGGGCAAAGCAGATACGCCGTGCCCAACTGCACCGCGGATGCCCCCAACGCCATTGCGGCAGCGATACCGCGTCCGTCCGCAATACCACCCGCGGCGATGACCGGCACTTTCACTGCGTCAACCACTTGCGGGACGAGTGCAAAAGTACCGACCTGGGATGCGGGGTCGGTCGCCAAAAACGTGCCGCGATGGCCGCCGGCCTCGATGCCTTGCGCGATGACCGCGTCCGCCCCGTGGTCCTCGAGCCAACGCGCTTCGGCAACCGTTGTCGCGGTGCTGAATATCCTGCAACCCGCGGCCTTGAGACGATCGATGAGGGTTTTCTCCGGCACTCCGAAATGGAAGCTGACGACTTCCGGTCTGAGTCCGACCACCGTCTCACACATTTCTGCGCCAAAGGGCGGGAGACTGGATCCAGGATACTCGGGAGAAGGAATCGTCACCTCGTCGTAATACACGGCAAGCTTCTGACGCCATGCGCCCTCGATGACCGGATCCCGCCGCGACGTCGGATGACAGAAGAAATTGAGGTTTAACGGTCTGCGGGTCTGCGTGCGAATCTTGCCAACTTCATCGCGCACCTGTGCCGGTGTGAGCAACGCGCATGGAAACGAGCCCAGTCCACCCGCCTCGCACACGGCAACCGGCATCTCGGGGCTCGTGTGCCCCGCCATCGGCGCCTGCACGATGGGGTGCTCGATCCCTAACGGATCCAGCAGCCTACGATTCGGCCAGGCACCAGGCTGGGGCGACTCCCCGTGCGCCCGGGCCTCGCTCGCCGCAAAGAGCCCTCGGGTGCCACCCATCGAAAACGCGACACTGCCCATGGCAGTGGCCTTCAACAGTTCTCGCCGTTTGATCCCGTCCATCGCACCTCCTCCTGTGGATGTTGCACTGAAATTTCCACTTCGTGAGAACTCACGCCTTCCCCCGATCACGCATTACGCCGCCGCTTCGGGGCGAATGCTCTACGTGAGTACCCGGAGTTTAGTGCGAATCGGGTCCGGTCCTGTATATCCTCCAGGCAGAAGGCGCAGCCCGATTCCTCTGCCCCTTCCATTTCATACGATGCCGCCCAACATCAGAGTGTGATTACCTGCGGCGACTTGAAGAAGCTCGCCACCTCATGCTGGAACAGTCTGTGGCCGCGCTGCAGGTGCATCATGTGGCCCGCGTCCGGAACGACGACGTAGCGCTTGTACGGATTCGGCAACTGCCGGAAGAAAGGCAGCAGCCCGTCGGGATCGGCCACGTCGTCGTATTCTCCGTGGATCATCATGGTCGGCACCGGCATGAGCCGCGGATCGATCATCGGCATCAGCGTCACCATGTCCACCTGCGGGCCGGTCGGCGTTTTCGGTTCCGCCCGTGCCGCCGCCTTTGCAAAGGCATCCGCCACCGCCGGATCGGTCGCGGTCGCCGGAGTCATGGAGGTAAAGCGGCTCTTCCATCCCGCTTCGGGAATCGTGACGTAGGGTGATTTCCGGAAATCATCGAGGCGCGGGCGCCGCCTCGCGATATCGGGGCTGTCCACGTGCATCTGCGCGTAGCTCACGTACCGGTCCACCTTGCCCGGATACGCCATGATGAAAATGCCGCAGTACTGCGTGCCCCACGACCAGCCGAGCAGGTGCACCTTGTCGCGGCCTCTGAGCGCGAGGACGTAATCGACGACCGCGTCGAGATCCTGGCTCGCCTCGCGCGTGGTCATGTGACCGTCCGGCCGCGTGGAGCGCCCGAAACCCCGCACGTCGAGCGCGAACACATCGAATCCTTCCCGAGCCAGGAAATCCATCAGGCTGTATGAAGGCTGCCCCGGCACCTGCAGATCGAAACTCTCGCGACCGGCCGTGCCCGAACCGTGCGCCAGCACGACAACCGGCTTGCCGGTCGGCGTACCGACGAATTTCTCCCAGACATAGAGCGTGACGCCCGCGTACTCCACCCGATGCTCGACGCCGCTGACTTCCTGCGCCGCCAAAGGTGCGACAGAAGCAAGCAGAGCAAGCATGAGGAAGTGCCCGGCGATCTCGGCCTGTTTCATGACACGCTCCTTCCGACTCGCACGCCCGACGATCGAAGACAAGGCACGGACCGGTGCGCGCGACCCGACGGTTCACGCCCTTTCCGCGGCGCGGTGAAAAACGGCCTCGAGCTTGTTGCCTTCAGGGTCGAACAGGAACGCGGCGTAGTACTGCGGGTGATAGCCGCGCAGCCCCGGCGCACCGCCATCGGTTCCGCCCGTGGCGAGCCCGGCGGCGTGGAATGCGCACACCTGCTCGACGGAGTCCGCGCGGAAACACCAGTGACGGCGCGGATCGGCGGACGCCTGCGGCGATTCGTAAACGCTGATGTAGCTATGCCCGTCGCTGTCCGGCCGATTGCGCTCCCCGAAGCCGAGCGCGTCCGGTTTCCCGGACACCAGCGGCGCCCCGAGCGCCGACATAACGGCCAGATAGAACGGCTTTACGCGCTCGATGCTTTTGACGGTGATGGATATGTGGTCGAGAAGCTGCATCTTTCGGTAACAGGTTACCTCACGTCACGCTGAGCCGCTCGCATAGCCCTCGCATCCCGCCTCGTCTTGGACCCGGCTTTTTTACTATGAAAACCAGTCTCTAAAGCCCTCAAAACAGCTCGTTTGGATGTGTTTATTTCGACAGAACAGATTGTTGCGGTGGTCCGACCCGGATAAAGCCGCAGCAAAGCCCGATCCGCTGTGGGACAAAACCCCGGGCAAGAAGACCCGGCTGTTCGGCCCGGCGGACTTCCATCGCGACAAAGACACGAAGACCTGCATCTGTCCGGCCGGGGAGTTTCTGTATCAGAACGGGCGACAGGTCGTAATCCAGGGGCGAGAGGCGGTGAAGTTCACTGGCGCCAAGCGAGTCTGCGGGCCATGTCCCTTGCGGGCGCAGTGCCTGCGCCATCCCGGACGCACCCCGGTGCGCCAAGTGGTGTTCTTTACCGGGCGCACGAGAAGACCCGAATCGTTCACCGATCGGATGAAACGACGCATCGACAGCGCGGAAGGCCGAAGACTCTACGGGCGAAGGATCGCGATCGTGGAACCAGTGTTCGCCAATTTAAGACACAACAAGCGGCTTGATCGCTTCACGCTGCGGGGAAGAAAGAAAGTCGACACGCAGTGGAAGCTCTATTGCCTGGTGCACAACATCGAGAAGCTGGCGAGGCATGGCTATGCCCAGTGAGAAACAGGAACAAGGACCGAAGCCGCCGCGGCAGACGTGATCAAGATCACGATGCGCTGAATAGAAGAAAGACTGCCAGCAAATCATCGCACTGAACGGCGAGGCGAGGACGCGTGTCGAGAGGGGTTTTTCTACAAGCTCAACGTCCGGCTTCAGGCGCGCGCCGCCTGCGGCGCGCCGCTCTGAAAGCCGTTGTTCGGTGGCACGTGCGTCCGAAGAGCGCCTTCACGACGGCTGGTCTCGGCCTATTCCATTGAAGAACTCGACGCTGAACGATCTTTTTCGGCCTGAGGCCGCTGGAATCGCCGGTTTTGCGATTGGGTTGGCTTGGCGGGCGACGCGATCGCGCATCGGCCCCTTTTTACGCAGCCATTTGAACCATTGGGGCTGCAGG
>DATKEK010000307.1:0-17569 GCA_035512195.1 Burkholderiales bacterium | reverse complement strand
GTCGAACCAGATTCTTTACCGCGGCACCGAGAAGGTTAAGAAGCAAGGATGAAGGCGGAAGGATGAAGGATGAAGGATGAAGTGAGCGGGTTTCATCCCGGGTTCGGTTTCCTGCTGGCGCTCCTGGCGATCGTGCTTGCGGGGTGCGGGCCACAGGCCGAACAGGTGGAGGTTTCCGGGCATCACCAGCCGGCGATGACCTGGAAAGTGCAGTCCTACTGGCAGTCGGGCACGCTACCGCAGGAGATTTTCGAGAACTTTACCGCGCGCGTCGGTGCGCTGTCGGGCGGGCGTCTGCAGCTCGAGCCGCTCGCGGTCAACATGGTGGTCTCGCCGATCGAGAGCCTGGACGCGGTCGCGGCCGGTGTGATCGAGGCGCAGCACGGTGGAATCGCCTATTTCACCGGCAAGGATGCCGCATTTGCGCTGCTGGGCGACCCGCAGGGCGGATTCGAAACGCCATACCAGATGCAGCAGTGGATGGAGTACGGCGGCGGAAACGAACTCGCCCGCGAGCTCTACGGGCGATTCGGAGGCCACTTCGTCGGTGGTGTCTGGTACGGTCAGGAGTCCCTGATCTCGAAGCGCCCGATACGCTCACTGGACGAGTTCCGCGGAGTAAAGATCCGTGCGCCGCAGGGTATCGGCCAGGACATCTTTCAAAGGCTCGGCGCCGCTCCGGTGAACCTTCCGGGCAGCGAGGTCTACACCGCTCTGGAGCGCGGCGTAGTCGATGCCGCCGACTGGGGCACACTGTCGATGAACGAAGACCTCGGCTATCACCGACTGGCGCCCTACCCGACCTACCCGGGCTTCCACTCGATGCCGATGGCCGACATTGTGGTCAACATGCGCATCTGGCGCGCGCTACCGGACGACCTGAAGGCGATCGTGAAAAGCGCGGTCCGCGATTTTGCGTCCGAGATGGTCCAGCGAAACGAACTGGCAGACAGAAGGGTGGCGCGAAACGCCGCCCAGCTCGGCTTCGAGCCGGTCGACTTCAGCGAGGCCGACCGACGCAGGTTCCGCGAGATTTCGCGCCAGGTTTGGCAGCAATACGCCGGCCGCAGCCCGATGGCGCAGCGCATCTACGATTCGCAGATTCGCTTCATGCGAGACATCGGTTTGCTCGACTGACTGCGCGGTGGCCGGCAGCCCGCGCTGCCGGCGTGCGTGTCCGGCACACACGCGCGCAGTAAAAAACAATTCGTCGCAATACGTGGCGACAAAAAAGCATAACGATGGCCCGGTCGCCATTCCGCACGGGCCGCGGGAGGAGAATGGCTGAGAACAGCGTGATCGCGCGCGTGGCCCGCGTTGCCGGGGACGCCGCGAGCTACGTCTTCCTGGTGATTGCCCTGATCAGCGCATACGAAGTCGTGATGCGCTACGCCGTGGGCATGCCGACGATCTGGGTGCACGAACTGTCGATCGCGCTTGCGGCGACCTGCTTCGTCATCGGCGGACCTTACGTGCATCAGGCCCGGCAGCACATCACCATCAGTTTCGTGTATGAGCGGCTGCCGCCCGTGGTGCAGAAATGGGTGCGCCTGCTCTGTTCGCTGCTGACTCTGGCGTTTCTGTCCCTGCTCACGTATGCGGCATCGATCCAGGGCTGGCAGGCGTTGCAGTACGGCGAAACCACCGGCACCGCGCTCAACTGGCCGATACCGGCTTATCTCAAGACCCTGTTCGCGATCTGCGCCGCGCTGATGACGGTGCAGACGCTCACCCATGTTTACGAGGATGCGATCAATTTGAGGTATCGCGGACGATGAGCATCGAATGGATCACCGTGCTGATGTTCGGCAGCATGATCCTGCTGCTCCTGCTCGGGCTGCCGCTGGCCTTCGTCACCGGCCTGATCGGGGTCGTGTTCACCCTCGGCCTGTACGGGGTGGACGGCTTGCAGCTGATCGCGAGCCGCATCTACAGCTTCATGAACGAGTATGCGCTGGTGGCGGTGCCGATGTTCATCATGATGGCCTCGCTGATGGAACGTTCGGGCGTGGCAAAAGACCTGTTCGATGCCATGCGGGTCTGGGCAGGGCGGCTGCCCGGAGGCCTCGCGATCCAGACCATGGTCGCGGCCACCATCATGGGTGCGATGACCGGAATCATCGGCGGCGAGATCGTGCTGCTGGGATTGCTGGCGCTGCCGCAGATGCTGCGGCTGGGATACGACCGCAAGCTCGCCATCGGCACCATCTGCGCCGGCGGGTCGCTCGGCACCATGATTCCGCCTTCGATCGTGCTGATCATCTACGGACTTACGGTCAATGTTTCGATCGGCGACCTGTTCGTCGCCAACATCGTGCCCGCGCTGATGCTTTCCGCGGTGTACATGACCTACATTTTCACCCGCTGCCAGCTCAATCCGCGACTCGGTCCGCCCGCGCCGGCGGAAGAGTGCGATATTCCGCTTGGCAGGAAGCTCGCGCTGATGAAAGGGCTGGCGCTACCGCTGCTGGTCATCTTCGCCGTGCTCGGCACCATCTACTTCGGCATCGCATCGGTTACCGAGGCCGCGGCGATGGGTGTAATCGGCTCAATGATCGCCTCGGCGATCCGGCGCGAACTGAACTGGAAGATGATGCGCGAGTCGGTGCGCCGGACCATGCAGACCTGCGGCATGCTGCTGTGGCTGTCGTTCGGCGCGACCGCGATGATCGGCGTTTACAATCTGGCGGGCGGGCCGACCTTCATCCGTGAACTCTTCACCGGGCTCGATGTGCCTGCGGTCGCGGTGATCCTGCTGATGATGCTGATCCTGTTCGTGCTGGGCGCGATGATGGACTGGGTGGGCATCTGCCTGCTCACCATGCCGATCTTCGTGCCGATCGTGCGTGAACTCGGCTATGACCCGGTGTGGTTCGGTGTGGTGTTCTGCCTGAACATGCAACTTTCCTATCTCACGCCGCCGTTTGGGCCGGCCGCGTTCTATCTGAAGAGTGTCGCGCCGCCGGACATCTCGCTGAACGAAATCTTCGCCGCCATGTGGCCGTTCCTGGTCCTGCAGGCATCGGTGCTGATGATCGTCGTGTTCTATCCCGATCTCGCGTTGTGGCTGCCCTCGCTTGGTCGATGAGAAGGCGGAGCTGGACAAGAAAGCTTGAAACACGAAGGGCACGAAGGAAAAACGGAACCGATGACAGCAATAAGCGCTAGTTTGATCACACAATCCCGAATTGGCGATGGCTGACGCGTGCTCATGTATATCTTTAAAGCAGCATACCGCTGTTCAAGTCGAACCTTGCTTCTCCTTCGTGTTGCCGTCGCGCCCTTCGGGTAGAGGCAGTCCAGCCTTTGAGGTGAAACAATGAAGTTCAAGGCAGCAGTTCTGAACCAGGTTGGCAAGCCGCTGGAGATCGAAGAGCTGGAGATGACGCCGCTCGAGGCAGACGACGTGCTGGTGCACGTCAGGGCGAGCGGGCTCTGCCATACGGATCTCGAGGTGATTCAGGGCTCGCTGGCTTATCCGCTGCCGATCGTGCTCGGGCACGAAGGCGCTGGTGTGGTCGAGGATGTGGGCAGCGGCGTGACCCGGGTCAAACCGGGCGACCATGTCATTCTTTCGTGGAACCCGCATTGCGGGCACTGCTTCTATTGCGAGCGGGAACTGCCGATCCTGTGCGAGCCCTTTACCCGCCATCAGCCGCGCGGGCTGCTGATGGACGGTACCTCGCGTATGCTGCGTGGGAGCACGCGGGTACACCACTATTCCGTGACTTCCACGCATGCCGAGGTCACCGTGGTGCCTGAGTCCGGCGCGATCCCGATTCCGCGCGACATACCGTTCGACCGCGCGTGCATCATCGGCTGCGGCGTGATGACCGGCGTGGGCGGAGTCGTGCGCAAGGCCGGGGTCGAGCCCGGGGCCAGCGTGGCCGTGATCGGTTGCGGCGCGGTTGGACTGAATGCGCTGCAGGGTGCGGTGCTCGCCGGCGCGGCGAAGATCATCGCGCTGGACGTCGACAAGGCGCGTCTGCAACGGGCCGCGATTTTCGGCGCGACGCACGGTGTCGATGTCTCTGCCGGCGACGCCGTCGAGCAGGTCAGGGGGCTGACGGCGGGCCGTGGCGCGGACTACGTATTCGAGTCGGCGGGCAACGCAAAGGCGTTTCGGCTCGCCGTTGAAACCGTGCGCCCCGGGGGACAGGTGGTTTGGCTCGGCAAAGTCAACGTAGACGAAGAAGTGAGCTTTCGTTGGGGCAGCCTGATGGGCGAGCGACGCATCGTGCGCTCGAGCTACGGCAACGCGAGGCCAATGCGGGATTTCCCCTGGTTGGTGAATGAATACCTTGCGGGCCGCCTCAAGCTCGACGAACTGATCACCCGCCGCATAGCGCTGGAAGATATAAACGACGGCTTCGCCATGCTGGCCAAAGGCGAAGGCATTCGCACGGTGGTGATGTTCGAATGACCGTGGCTGTTGACGGCTGTTTGCACGAAGCGAAGGAGTCCATGGACAACCACCAGGATACCAGGAAGTTCGATTCTTTCTTGCGGGTGCCTTGTCGTGGTGTCTTGGTGGTGGAATCGGTTTCTGCGGATCTTCTATGACCTTTACCGCCAAATCACGTCCCGGACATCCGCCGATGCAGTCGGACTGGATCGACCGGCCGCACCGCTTGGCGGAGTTGGGCGATCTTGTGCTCGAAGACGGGGAACGGATCTTCGATTACGTGCAGTCGTATGTGACGCACGGTGAACTGAACGCAGAGCGCTCGAACGCGATCCTGGTATGCGCCTCGCTGACCGGGAACCATCACCGGCTGGATTTCCTGATCGGACCGGGGCAGGCACTGGACACGCAGCGCTACTTCGTAGCGTGCGCGGACCCGATCGGCAACGGCCTGTCGACGTCACCCTCGAACAGCACGCGCCAGCCCGGCATGCGTTTCCCGCGCTTTGCCATTCGGGACATGGTCGCGGCCCAGCACCGATTGCTGACCGAAGAGCTGAAACTGGACCGTGTCGCCGCGGTGGTCGGCGCGTCGATGGGTGGCATGCAGGCGCTGCAATGGGCGGTCAGCCATCCGGGGTTCATGCAGGCGATCGTGGCGATGACACCGATGGCGAAGACCGATCCCTGGGCTGCCGGCGTAGTCGAAACCGCGCGCGCCTGCCTGACCGCGGATCCTGCGTGGGACGGGAGCGCGTTTAATTCGGTACCGCAACGCGGCTGGCGCGCATACACCGGCCTGATGACCATGCTGCTTGGCAGGACGCCGGAAGGCCTTGCAGAGTTCGCGCGGGATCCCGGCGAAGCCAGCCGCTGGTTCGAGCGGCTGACGGAGCAGAATGCGAGAACCGGCTTCGATGCGCATGATTACCTGTATCAGTCCTGGGCCTACCAGGCGCACGATATCGGCACCACGCGGGGCACCGGGGGTACGGACGCGGCGCTGCGCGCAATCCAGGCGCGAACCCTGATTGCCGCGCCGCCGCTGGACCTGTTCAATCCGTCGCATGCGGCGCGCTGGGCGGCAGAGCGGATCGCGGGTGCGCGCTTCGAGGAGATTCCTTCGAAGCACGGCCACCAGGCCGCCACGTCCACTCGCGCCGAAGATGCTGCATTCCTCAATCGCGTGATCGGGGAGTTTTTGACGGGAGAGTGACTGGCAAGAGAACTCCAGGAGAAACACAAAATCAGGGTTCACCACCAAGGCACCAAGACACCAAGAAGGGCGCTTCCCTGTTCCAGGTTTTCTTGGTGTCTTGGTGTCTTGGTGCCTTGGTGGTAAGGCGCATATTGGCTGTGTGAACGTCTACCGTGACGAGACCTTAGCCCGAAGGAGGAAATCATGATCGTCGATCATCGGACTTACAAAGTGAAACTCGGCAAGCTGCCGGAGTACCTCAAACTGTACGAAACCGAGGGCTTGCCGTTGCAGCGGAAGTACCTTGGGCATTGCGTGGGCTGGTACTCGAGCAACGACATCGGCCCGCTGTCGCAGGTGGTGCATATGTGGGCATACAAGGATCTCGCCGATCGCGAGGCGCGGCGCAACGCGCTGGCTGCCGACCCCGCCTGGCCGAAGTTCCTGGAGAAGGCGATGCCGATGCTCGACTCCATGGAGAACAAGATCCTGCGTCCAACCGCGTTCTTTACCGTTCCCGAGCTGAAAGGGTGACCAGGCCCAAGGGTGAAGGATGATGCAAGAGGAATGAGGTGCTGAGTGACAGGACCCGGACTTTTCCGGGCAGCGGGCCTTTTTTCGGAGGGAATCATGAACAGACAATGGCTTCTGTTTCTTGCGCTTGTCGCCGGTGCTGCGTTTGCGCATCACGGCCGCATGCAGGAGCATCTGTTGAACGTGCAGGTGCTCAGCGCCGGGCGCTACGCGGAGACCTCTGCGGGCTTCGTGCGTACTTCCGGACACGTGGAGATCGGTGCACCCGTTGCGCCGATCGAGCAGACCGACCGGATTTCGCTGCGAACTGGGGAGCGGTTCGGGTTCTGCTTTCAGGTCAGCGGATTCCTCGAGGACGGCGACGCGGATCTGCAGAAAATTGTCACGCACCCGGTCGTGACGGCGGGCGACAGCACGGTGTCAGGCTACGTCGGCACCATCGAGCTGAACGTGATCGGTGGCCGCGCGGAGGGCTGTATCGGGCACACCCTGGAATCCGGGGCGGACCTGATCGCGGGCCGGTGGACGATCGCACTGGGCGGGGGTGAAACCACGCTTGCCGAGCGCAGCTTCATCGTCGAGTGACACTGCCGGCACGATCGGACGGCGATCGCGGGATAGAAACGCTCTGCAGAGGGTCAGATTCCGCAGGGCACAATAATTCAATCAGAAGGAGAAGCAGATGGGCGAGTTCACCCGCCGGGATACATTGAAAACGCTTGGAGCCGGAGCGGCTGTCGCGGCAGCGCCTGCGTTGCTGCTGCCGTCGAGCGCATACGCGAACGTCGAGTTCAAGCCCGAACGCGGCGCCAGCATCCGGCTCATGCGCTGGCGCAGATTCATCCAGGCCGATGAGGACCAGTGGCTGGCGAACACCGCCAGGTTCACCCAGGCCACCGGCGTGCAGGTTCGGGTCGACAACGAAGGCTTCGAGGACGTGCGGCCCAAGGCGGCAATGGCCGCCAACGTCGGTACCGGCCCGGACATCGTGCTCGGATGGATGGACGATCCGCACCTGTTCGAGCAGCGCGTGATCGACGTGACCGACCTGGCCGAGTACCTCGGCCAGAAGTACGGCGGCTGGTATCCGACCGCGCGACGTTACGGCAGCGTGAATAGCGGGCCGAACAAGGGGCGCTGGCTCGGGCTGCCGGTGGGTGCCGGCGGTGCGCTGTTGAACTACCGGATCTCGTGGACGAAAGAGGCGGGATTCGACAAGTTCCCGACGGATTTCGACAGCTATCTGAAACTCTGCAAGCAGCTGTCGAAGAACGGCCGTCCTCCGGGGTTTGCGTTGTCGCATGCGACCGGCGATGCCGAAACGTGGAGCCACAATGTGCTCTGGGGGTTTGGCGGCAGGGCGGTGGACGAGAACAACCGGCCAGCGATCAACAGCAGGGAAACGCTCGCCGCGATCGAGTACATGACCGAGCTGTACCAGACCTTCATCGAAGGCACGCTGTCGTGGACCGGCGTTTCCAACAACAACTCTTTCCTGGAGGAAAGGATCAGCCTGACTTCCAACGGTCCGTCCATTTACTACGTGGCAAAGAACTCGGACGATCCACGGCAACGGGCGATCGCAAGGGACATGGATCATGCCGCCTATCCGATAGGCCCCTCGGGGGAGGTGGCCGAGCTGCATCTGCTGTCCCAAGCGTACGTGTTTGCGCACACGAAGTTCCCGAACGCATGCAAGGCCTATCTGCAGTTCATGATGGAAAAAGAGCAGTACGAACCCTGGCAGGCGGCTGCGCTCTCGTACATGTGCCCGCCGCTCAAGGCCTATGCGCAGACGCCCTTCTGGAACAGCGATCCGAAGCTGGCGGCATTCCGCGACGTGGTGCAGCGCATGCGCTGGAGCGGTTTTGCCGGCGACGTCGGCGAGGCTTCCGCGGCAGCATTGGCCGACTGGGTTATAGTGGACATGTTCGCGCTGGCAGCATCGCGGCGCCGCTCGCCGCGAGACGCGGTACGCGATGCGGAACGTCGGCTGCGCCGGATTTATCGTTAGTTTCGTACCGCAGCACGCAAATACCCGCCCATACCGCGGCGGCGGAGCGGAACTTGCAACTGCGGATGGCAAACTAAGCAGTTGCGACCGAGTAACAACGTCAACACGAGGCTTTGCATATGACTGAACGCTGGATACTTGCGGCGGCTGCCGCTCTGCTGATCTCGCCTGCTGCAGCGGACGATGATTACCCCTATACCCCCGAGCGACTTGCACAGGTGTATGAGAATGAAACAGCCGGCTTCGATTCGCAGTCGATCCGCGATCGCGCCGGGGTTCGCATGTTCGACGTGCGGATTTCCGCCAACAATCCGGCCGCGCTGCCGTCCGGCGCCTCGACGTCCCGTACGGTGCGCTACTTCGCCAGATGCCAGGAGAACGAAATAGCGGTCGGCGGGATCGCCATGCTGGACAATGCCGGCCGCCTGATCAGAAGCGTGATGGTGCCGCCGGGAGCATGGGAGTACTTCAAACCGGAGGGAGAGACGAACGAAGCCGAGTGGCTGGAGCGTGCCTGTCGTCGCTACTGAGCCGGCGCCCTGAGGTGAAGCGAATCGAGGCCGGGCAAGCTTGCCCGGCCTTTTTCATTGCTGTTCGCTTTCGATCGCCGCGATCGGTCCGCCTGCTTTCTTCCAGGCGTCGATTCCGCCCTTCAGATGAGCCGTGTCCATGACGCCGGCACTGTCCGCGGCCTGTAACGCCATCGCGGAGCGTTCGCCGAAGGCGCAATAGAACACCACGCGCTTGCGCGTGGCGCTCGCCAGTTCCTGCAGCAAGCCGCCCTGCCTGAGTTCGGGATCCAGTCCGGGATACGGCACATGCAGCGATCCCGGGATCGCGCCGTGCCTGAGCCGCTCCGGTTCTTCGCGCAGGTCCACGAAGAACACGGACTCCATTTCCAGTGCCTTGAGCGCCTGCTCCACGCTGAACGAGCGGCCCTGGGCGTCCAGTTCCTCCTGCGCCAGGCCGATGCGCAGATTCTTCGGCACGGCGACGTCCATCATCTTCGGGTTGGGCAGATCGAGCTTGCTCATCAGTTCCACATACTCGTCCACCGACTTCACCTGCAGGCGCGGGTTGAAGGCCTTTTCTTCTCGGATCGTGCTCACCGTGTCGCCCTTGTAGTCATGCGCCGGGTACACCAGCGTGTCGTCGGGGAGCTTGAGCAGTCTGTTGAACAGCGAGTCGTACTGCGCGCGCGCATTGCCGTTCTGGAAGTCGGTGCGCCCGGTGCCGCGGATCAGCAGCGTGTCGCCGGTGAACACGCGGTCGTCGTAAAGAAAACAATAGGAGTCGTCCGTGTGGCCCGGCGTGTAGACCGCAGTCAACCGCAGGCCGTCGGCTTCGATTACGTCGCCATCGGCCACGCGCATGGAGACCGTGTCCACCCTGCTTTGTTCGCCCATCACGGTGGTGCAGCGCGTGCGGTCGCGCAATGCGCCGAGCCCGGTTACGTGGTCCGCGTGCACGTGGGTATCGATCGCTTTCACCAGGCGTACGTCCAATTCCTCGAACAGCTGGATGTAGCGGTTCACCTTGTCCAGCACCGGGTCGATGATCAGCGCCTCGCCTCCGCGGCGCGAGGCCAGCAGATAGGTATAGGTGCTCGAAACGGAGTCGAAGAGTTGGCGGAAGATCATGGTGCAGTGCTGAGTGCTGAGTGCTGAGTGCTGAGGCGCTGGTCAATCCTTGCCTTCGCTGCCGGCCCAGTTCTTCATCAGCGTGTTCGACGGCAGGTTCTCGTCCACCAGCTTCTTTGCGGTTTCGGCGCCGGCGACCGGCAGGCCTTTCGGATCAAGCGCACCGATCTGCACCAGCACGGATGCCTGGTCCCAGTAGATGTGTTCGTTGTACAGCTTGTCGCCGCGGAACTTCACGATGGCGACCAGCGGGACCTCGACGTACTTGCCGGTGGGCTTGATGCCGGGCAGCATCCAGTCGATCCCGATGTCGTGGGTAAAACAGAACACCATCTCGTCCACCAGGATGCCTTCGCCGATGGTGCGCGAGATCGGGATGAGTTTGGTGTCCTGCGGCGTCTTCGGAATGAAGTGGTGTTTGTAGAAGCGCCGCAGGTGCTTGTAGCCGACCCCGCCGGTCATGGTCGGGATATGGTTGACGTAAGGCTCCGCAACCATTGTCTTCATGGTCGCATCCACGTCGCGTGTGGCAAATTCGTATTCGCAGTGCTTGTCCCACAGCGACGAAAAATCGTAGTGCGGGCCCATCACCCGGCGGAACATCGCAATCGAACGATGGTGCGCCATCAGCGCGGAAGGCTTGTCGAAATGGTCGCCGCCGGTGCGGGCAAAGGCGTGATCGACGCCTGGGTAGGCGTAAATCTCCACTTCATGTCGATCCTTGAACGCGTTGCGGATCTGCTGCACCGCCTCGGCCGGCACGAACTTGTCCTTCTCCGCGAAATGCAGCACCAGCGGGCATTTGATGTTCTTCGCCTCGTCCAGGCTCGCGTCGATCCCGACACCGTAATAACCGACCGCCACGTCCACGCCGGACCGTGCCGCCGCCAGGTAGGCGAGCTTCCCGCCGAGACAGAAGCCGAGTGCGCCGACCTTGCCGACGACTTCCTTGCGGCCGCGCAGTGCCTTGACCGCCGCGGTGATGTCCTCGACACCCCTGGCGACGTCAAACTTCTGGAAGAATTCGAATGCTTTCTGCCATTCCTCCGGGCTGTACCCGAGGTCGACGTCTTTTTCCATGCGCCAGAACAGGTCGGGGGCCAATACGACATAGCCCTCCTCGGCGTAGTACTCCGCCACCTCGCGCACATAGGCATTGATGCCGAAAATCTCCTGGCACAGCACGATTCCCGGCCCCTTGCCGGAGGCCGGCACCGTGAGGTAACCGCGGAACGTGCCGCCGTCCGCGGCGGGGATCTCGATCCATTGTCCTGGCATTGCTGCTGCTCCTTCCCGTAGGTGTTCTGTTTCTGGCGGCCGCATTGCGCTGTCGCAAGAGGCAGCTTTTAACCCGCGCCGGCGCGCGGTGTCAAACCGATCCCCGGCAAACTTTCCCCGACGCCCTCGGCAGTCTAAACTCCCGTTTCCATGACAAATTGAGCCCGGCAATGATGGTCACGCGGGCCAGAACACTCAATCAGGGGGGGTTCCGATGACTTTGCTTTCACGCCGCCGCTTCCTGCGGGCGACTGGCGCCGCCGCTGTCGCCGCGCCGTTTGCCGGTTCGCTGCTCCTGTCCGGCTGTGCCCGGGAGGAGAAAGTGCTCACTATCGCATACAACGTGTCGCTGCCTTCCTGGGACCCAACCACCGGCCCATCGGCGGTGAACCCGACCATTCAGTCGATCTACAAGGCGGTGTTCGACTCTTATATCGACCAGGACCCGGACCTGTCCTTCAAGCCCGGCCTGCTGACCGAGTGGGGCTGGAACGAGGACCGCAGCAAGGTCCACATGACCGTGCGGGAAAATGCCTTCTGGCATGACGGCACGCCGGTCACGCCGGAAGACGTGGTGTGGTCGCTGGAGCGCGCCGGCAATCCGGACACCGGCAACCCGATCCAGTTCGTCTGGAGCAAGATCGGCAATTTCAGTGTCTCCGGCCAGACCATCACAGCGGATGTAAAAGAGTTCGAGCCGACGCTGTTCAAGTGGATGGCATTCCTGACTGGCTACGTGTTGCCGAAGAAGGCCTATACCGAATCCGGCGCGCAGGCGTGGGAAAACAAGCCGGTCGGCAGCGGCCCGTACATGGTCGAGCGCTACGAGCGCAACGCCTACATCCGTCTCAAGGCGTTCCCGCAGTACTGGGGGCCGAAGCCGGCGTTCGAGACCGTGGTGTTCAAGATGGTCCCGGACGCTTCCGCCCGCGTCGCCGAAATCGAGAGCGGCGCCTCCGACCTGACGCTGGAAGTTCCGTACGAGGAATTCGACCGCCTGACCAGGACCGACGCGCTTGCCGGTGTCGCGCATCCGGTGTCCGACATCGGCATGATCTTCATCTCCAACCGCGAGCCGATGCTCGACAGGAACGTGCGGCTGGCGATGATCCATGCGATCGACAAGAAGTCGATCGTCGACCAGCTGCTCGGCGGCTACGGCACGCCGATCGACACGTTGCAGGCGCCGCAGTACGCAGCTTTCGACTCCTCGATCCGGGTGAAGCACGACCCGGAGCTGGCGAAGCAATTGCTCGCGAAGTCGGGCTACTCGACTTCGAACCCGGTCCGCTTCACGATCCAGACCACGCGCGGCTTCAAGCCGAAGGATTACGAGATGATCCAGGCGATCGTCGGCATGTGGCGCAATGTCGGCATCGATGCCAGCATCGAAACCTACGAGATCGCCAAGCATTTCGAGTTGCGCACCCGTCACGGGCTGGCGCCGGCGGCGTTCTACAACTGGGGCAACTCGATCGGCGACCCGTCCACCTCCACCGGCTTCGCGATGTTCAGCTACTCGCCGCACTCGGCCTGGAAATCCGACGATGTAGATGCGCTGATCGGACCGCTGTGGGGCGAGCCGGACGAAGCCAAACGCATCGACGGCTACAGAAAGGCGGATCGCCATATCTCCGAGCAGGGCTACGTCATTCCGCTGCTGCAGTACTACCAGCCGGTGGTGTACAAGAAGGACATCGCCTTCACCCCGCACACCGCGGGCTTCATCCTCCCGCAGAACATGCGGCCTGCATAGCAAAGCGAGAGCAAACCTCGTAAACACGATGGAACACGAAGGCAACAGCAAGGCGCACGAAGGAAAGCGAACCAGGCGAAGGTCTTAAGTGTCAGCTGCGCGTTGGGTCGGCTGATTCCGCAAACCGGCCGCGCTTCCGGGTTTCCAGGGTTCGCTTCACGAACCTTCGTGTTTCCTTCGTGATCCTTCGTGTTGAGCGCGTTTCTCTCTGAACTTTTTACATGTCGGGTAGTTATCTCCTAAGACGCGTCCTGTGGGCGCTGCCTACGCTGTTCGGCGTGGCGGTGGTGGTGTTCGTGCTGGTGCGCGTCGTGCCGGGCGATCCGATCTCCATGATGCTGCCGCCGGGCGCCACCGCGGCCGACGTCGACCGGTTGCGCGCGCTGTACGGCCTCGACGCTTCGCTCCCGCAGCAGTTCATCTCCTGGTTTGGCGGTTTGCTGCGCGGCGATCTGGGCACGTCGATCAGCCTGCGCGGTGACGTGCTCTCGCTGATACTCAGCCGGCTGCCGGCAACGCTGGAACTGGTGACGGTGGCAGTGGTCGCTGCGTGCCTGCTTGCCGCCTTCGCCGCGGTGACTGCGGTGTATTTTCGCGGCCGTTGGCCGGAAATCGCGGTGGACGGCGCGACCGGCCTCACGCTCGCGATTCCGGATTTCCTCTGGGGCCTGATTTTCATTCTGGTGCTTGGCGTGCTGGTCCCGCTGCTGCCGATCTCCGGGCGCGTCGATCCGACGCTCGCCTTCGATCCGAAAACCGGCTTCTACCTCGCTGAGGCGCTGATCACCGGGCAGGTCGTCGCCTTCGGCAACTTGCTGATGCACATCGTGCTGCCGGCTACCGCGCTTGCATTACCGCTTGCAGCGGCTCTCACCCGCATCCTGAAGGGTTCGCTGCTCGAGGCGATGAACCAGGACTTCGTCGTGCTGGCGCGGGTCAAGGGTTACTCGCGCGCGAGCATCCTGTGGCGGGTGGCATTGCGCAACGCGCTGATCCCGACCGTTACGCTTACCGGTGTGCAGTTCTCGTTCCTGATCGGCGGCACGGTGCTGATCGAATATATCTTCTCCTATCCAGGCATCGGCAACCTTGCGATCGCTTCGGTGCTCAACCGCGACCTGCCGATGATCCAGGGCCTGGTGCTGACCTTCGCGGTGCTGTTCATCCTGGCCAATCTTCTGGTAGACATGACCTACTCACTGCTCGACCCCAGGGTGCAGCAGGGATGAACGCGCTGGTGCAGCTGCTGCGGCGCCCGCGGATTGCTTTTGGCGCGCTGGTCGCGTTGGCGCTGCTGATGGCAGCCC
This sequence comes from Burkholderiales bacterium, assembly GCA_035512195.1. GTDB lineage: Bacteria > Pseudomonadota > Gammaproteobacteria > Burkholderiales > Eutrophovitaceae > DATKEK01. Next base: position 3,437 of record DATKEK010000307.1, on the reverse strand, counting down.
TCGCCGCGCCCTGGCTGTCGCCGCACGATCCGCTCGACCAGGACCTCTTCAACGCCTTTGCGAAGCCGCTATGGGCGGGCGGCGACAGCGCCCATCTGCTCGGCACCGACAGTCTGGGCCGCGACCTGCTGTCGCGACTGATACATGGCGCGCGAGTTGCGCTGGTGGTGTCATTCGTGGCCGCGCTGCTCGCCGGGCTGCTTGGCACGTTGCTCGGCCTCGCGGCCGGCTACTACGGCGGCAAAGTCGACTCGGTTGTCTCGCGCCTGGTGGAGATCTGGATGAGTTTTCCGTCTGTGCTCCTGTGCATCGTGCTCGCTGCGCTGCTGGGCGCAGGACTGCATACGGTGGTGATAGCGATCGTTATCATCGACTGGACCCGCTTCTGCCGCGTGGTGCGCGCGGAAGTGCTGGTGCAGAAGAGCCAGGACTACGTCGCCTCCGCGGTCACCATCGGCCTGAGGCCGGCGCGCATCCTGTGGCAGGAGATCCTGCCGAACGTGGTGCCGCTGCTGCTCACGCTGTTCACGCTGGAAATGGGGATTGCGATCGTGGTCGAGGCGATTCTCTCCTTCGTCGGACTCTCGTCGGCGAACGTGCCGACCTGGGGCGGCATCATCCAGGAGGGGCGCCTCTACGTGAATCAGGCGTGGTGGCTGATGGCCGCGCCCATGCTCTGCATCATTGTCGCGGTGCTGGGAATGAATGCGCTCGGTGATGGGCTGCGCGACGCGCTGGACCCGGTGAAGGCACGATGAGTACGCTGCTGCAGATCAGCGATCTCAGATTGCGGCTGGAAGGCCGCCCGCCCGCCTGGCTGCTGCGCGGCGTGTCCCTTGAAGTCGCGCCTGGACAGATCGTCGGGCTGGTCGGCGAATCCGGTGCGGGCAAGACCATGGTCAGCCGCGTCGTGCTCGGCATTGCGCCGGCGAACGCGCGCGTGACCGGTGGCAGCGTGTTTTTCGACGGTCACGACATCACGCACCTGAACGAAGCCGCGCGCCGGCACCTGCTGGGCCGCGAGATTGCGTTCATCCCGCAGAACCCGATGACCGCCCTCAATCCGGTCGAGCGCATCGAACCGCAGATCACCGATGTGCTGCGCATGCATCTGGGCCTCGACCGCGTACGGGCGCGCGCCCGCGCGCTCGAATTGCTGCACGACGTCCATCTGCGCGAGCCGGAGCGGCTGCTGCGCCGATACCCGCACGAGTTATCCGGCGGCATGCGCCAGCGCGTGCTGATCGCGATCGCGTTCGCCTGCCGGCCGAAGCTGGTGATCGCCGACGAGCCGACCACGGCGCTTGACGTCACCGTGCAGAAACAGGTCCTGCGCCTCATCCGGGAACTGCAGAGCCACTCCGGCACGGCGATCCTGTTCATCACCCATGACCTCGGTGTGGTGGCGAGGTTGTGCGATCACGTTCACGTCATGCACGGCGGGCGCGTGCTCGAATCCGCACCTGTGGCGCAATTGTTCGCGAGTCCCGCACACGAGTACACGCGCGCCCTGATCGCGGCGACCCCGCGCTTCGACCGCCCGGGCGAACTCCTGCGGCCGATTCCGGTGGCGCTGACGCTGCGCCTGGCCGAGGACGCGCGCGTGCTCGATTCAAGCGAACCAGGCAAGCGTGGATAAAAAAAGACGGCGCCCGATGGCGCCGTCCTCGATGATGCCCGACCTGGATTCAGGAACGGCCGTAGGTTTCCGTGGATCTGCTCATGTTCTGGACGGGGTTCTTCATGAAGGCATCCATCGCCTTGTCGCTGCTGAAACAATACGTCTTGCCGTCTGCGCGCGTCATGTTGACGGAGCAGTCGGTCATGACGTGTTTGCCCTGCGAAAGGCCCCAGGCGCATTCGTTGCCGTACTCGACTTGCTTGGCCCTGCTGTGTACAGTGCCGTCGCGCACGACGCTGCCCTCGCCCTGGATTGCCTGGTCGCTAACGGAACCGCGGCTCTCTGTGGTACGTTCGGCAGCGGTATCGGCGTCGTCGGCGGCGATCGCCCCCATCGAGCAGGCAAGCAGCCCTGCGGCTATAAGTGAAGTAATGGAACGCATGGTACTAATCTCCTTGAATGAAACACCGTTCGTGACGGGATTGTCCGTGACGGAATCCGGAATCGCAGGAAAGCGCGTGCCGCCGGAAGCGGCATCGCGGGCAAGTTGTGCCACTCGTCCTTTCCGGAATGTGACCTTTTACACTGTGGTGAAAGTGCGCTCTGTGCGTTATGCAACTTTGGGTGCAGAAGGAAGATGCAACCGGCTGTTCGGCTCACACTCCCGTTCCGCAGGCGCCGTCTGGGCTGCAATCCGCTTCCATCCGGAATTCGTAACCGGCCAAGCGCCCCCATGAAATACGTACGGATGCCCTGTTTGCCAAAAGCCGGCTGATGGCGCTGCTCGACGCCAAAGGACTCACGCTGCGGCTTCCCGACCGCTCTGCCAGATCCATATTCGGTCCGGCGACGCCTGTCACGATCTTCCGTGATATCGACTTGTCGGTCGAAGCAGGCGAATCGGTCGGCATCGTCGGCGAGTCGGGCTCGGGCAAGACCTCGCTCGCACGCACGCTGCTGCGCTTGTACGAGCCGAGCGAGGGCCGCCTGCTGTTCGACGGTCACGACATCACCCATGCCGGCGAGGACGCGCTGCGTCCACTGCGTCCGCGCATGCAGGCCGTATATCAGGATTCCCTTTCCTCGCTCAACCCGCGGCATCGCATTGGCACCATCCTGTCGCAGCCGCTGCTCGCATACGGCCGGATCGCGGACAGGCGAGAAGGCTGGCGCGCGGCTGCCGAGCTGCTCGAACGCGTCGGATTGCCGCCGGCATTCGCCGAGCGCTTTCCGCATGAGCTCTCCGGCGGCCAGCGCCAGCGCGTCGGCATCGCGCGCGCGATCGCGCTCCAGCCCGACCTGGTGATCGCGGACGAGATCGTCTCCGGCTTGGATGTCTCAACCCAGGCGCAGATCCTGGTGCTGCTGCGCGAGCTGAAGACGGACGGATCGATGGTGTTCATCAGCCACGATCTCTCGGTGGTGCGCGTGCTATGCGACCGGGTGCTGGTCATGCGGCGGGGGGAAGTGGTGGAGCAGGGACCGTGCGCAACGCTTTTCGCCGCGCCCGCGCACGAATACACTCGCAATTTGCTTGAGGCGATTCCGTTGCCGGAGCCGGACCCGGGATGGATCGAGAGAACGCGTCTCGACGATGAAACCGACAACGAGTTGAACGGGGAGGAGCAGGCAATGAAGGTTCAGGGATCGATCGCGCTGGTGACCGGCGCCAACCGGGGTATCGGGCGGGAGTTCGTCAAGGCGCTGATCGCGGGCGGCGCAAAGAAGGTGTACGCAACCGCCCGCAATCCCGACAGGCTGAAAGATCTGGAGCAGGCGCATCCGGGCAAGATCCACGTGCTGACGCTGGATATCA
>DATKEK010000306.1:0-4588 GCA_035512195.1 Burkholderiales bacterium | reverse complement strand
CCGGCAAGGGCAACCTTGCCGGGAAAACCCGAGAAGCAAGAACATTCAACCCAGGAGGCAATATCATGTCCACCGCGAGAAAATTTTTTTCTACGTTGTTGCTCGCTGTTTTCGCAACGATTTCCTTTGCCGCCCATGCCCAGCTTGCTGACAGGAAGGCACTGACCCTGGAGGGCGCCAAGCGGATCGCCGCCGCCGCCGAGGCGGAAGCACGCCGCAATAACTGGAACGTGGTGATCGCCATCGTCGATGAAGGCGGTCATCTGATTTATCTGCAGCGCATGGATGGCACGCAGACCGGCAGCATCGACGTCGCCATCGGCAAGGCGCGCACGTCCGCCGCGTTCAAGCGGCCGACCAAGGTGTTCGACGATCTCGCCAAGAACCGCCCGTCGATCCTGACCATCGATCCGTCCGCAGTGCTGCTCGAGGGCGGCGTGGAGATCAGGGCGGGCAACGACGTGATCGGCGCAATCGGGGTTTCCGGCGTGACCTCGCAGCAGGACGCGCAGATCGCCGAAGTCGGCATCGCCGCGCTTCAGCGCTGACACTCCGCGCACCGCCGCGTGCTAGGGCGCGGCGGTGCGCAGCTGCCTTTCCAGCCAGTCGCCGACCTGCCCGGCCAGGTCGCCGGCCAGGCAGTCGAACCGTTGCAGGCCTTCGGTCGCACGCATCCAGGTCATTTGCCGTTTCGCCAGTTGACGGGTGGCGGCGATGCCTTTGTCCCGCAGCGTCGGCAGGCGGAACTCGCCTTCCAGATACTGCCAGGCCTGGCGGTAGCCAACGCAGCGCATCGACGGCAGCGACGGCTTCAGGTCGAACGCCTTGCGTAACTCGCGCAGTTCCTGGATCAACCCGAGTTCCATCATCGCTTCGAACCGATGCGCAATCCGTGCGTGCAGTTCAGCCCGGTCGGATGGCTCGAGCGCGATCTGGATGATGCTGTAAGGCAGGGTGGCGGCCGGCATGCCGTTCAGCAGTTCGGACAGCGGCTTGCCGGTAATGTAGAAGACCTCGAGCGCACGCTGGATGCGCTGCGCGTCGTTCGGGTCGAGGCGCTGTGCGGTGCGCGGGTCCACCCGCTGCAGCTCCGCGTGCAGCGCCGGCCAGCCTGCGTTGCTTGCCATCTCGTCGATCACCGCACGCGCAGCGGCATCGGCCTGCGGCAGATCGCTCAGGCCCTCGCGCAATGCCTTGAAGTAGAGCATGGTGCCGCCGACAAGCAGCGGAATACGCCCCCGATCGGAGATGCCCTGCATGATGGACAATGCAGCGTCCCGGAACTGCGCGGCAGAATAGCTCTCGGTCGGATCGATGATGTCGATCAGGTGATGCGGGTGCCTGAGCCGGATGGCAAGGTCCGGTTTGGCGGTGCCGATGTCCATGCGCCGGTACACCAGTGCCGAGTCGACGCTGACGATTTCCAGCGGAAAACGCTGCGCCAGATCCACCGCGAGCCCGCTCTTGCCGCTGGCGGTGGGGCCGAGCAACAGAACTGCCGGAGGCAGTTCTGTCGGGGACTGAGGACCGAGTGCTGAGGACTGCGTGGCCATCGGTGTTCCTGACTCAGTCCTATGTCCTCGTCACGCAGTCCTGTTCCTTTTCGCTCAACGACCGCGAAGGAACATCCTGTCCAGCTCGGTCATCGTGATCTGGAACCAGGTCGGGCGTCCGTGGTTGCACTGGCCGGAACGTTCGGTCGCCTCCATTTCGCGCAGCAGTGCGTTCATTTCCGCAATGGCCAGGTTGCGGTTTGCCCTTACTGCTGCATGGCAGGCCATGGTGGACAGCATTTCGTTGCGCCGCTCGGTCAGCACCCGGCTCGCGCCGAACTCGGATACCTCGCGCAGCACATCGCGGGCGAGCTGCACCGCGTCGGCCTGCGCAAGCATCGCCGGCACCGCGCGCACCGCGATTGCGTTCGGCGCCAGCACCGCCAGTTCGAAACCGAGCTGCCCAAGCAGCTCCCGGTTCTCCTCGGTCGCGGCCACTTCGAGCGGACCCGCGGCCATGCTCGCCGCGATCAACAGGTTCTGCGTCGGAATGCGGTCGCTGTCCAGCGCGCACTTGAGCTGTTCGTAGACGATGCGTTCGTGCGCCGCGTGCATGTCGACCACCACCAGCCCGGCGTGGTTCTGCGCCAGGATGTAGACACCGGAGAGCTGCGCGAGGGCGTGGCCGAGCGGCTGGCCGTCATCCGGCACCCCGGGTTGCGCGACCGGCAGTGACGGCTGTGCCTGATGCGCGCCCGGCTCCCCGAACAACCTTGCGTAGAAAGGCACGGGTTCGCCTGCGTGCAGCGTCATGCCGAACTGCGTGCCGCGCGATTGCGCCAGCGGGCTCGGCGCCGTTGGCGCGCTGCCGGCCGCCGCGGCCGAGCCGGCGCGGGTGGCGGACAGCGTCTTGTCCAGCGCGTGGAACACGAACTGATGCACCGCGCGCGAATCCCGGAAGCGTACTTCGGTTTTCGCCGGGTGCACGTTAACGTCCACCAGCCGGGGATCGATCTGCAGAAACAGCACGTATGCCGCATGCCGGTCGTGATGCAGCACGTCGTGGTAGGCCTCGCGCACCGCGTGCGCGATCAGCTTGTCGCGCACGTAACGGCCATTCACGAACACGTACTGCGCATCGCGCGCCGCGCGCGAATACGCCGGCTGCGCCACCGCTCCGGTCAGCCGCAGGCTGCCGCCGGGTGCCTCCACCGCGAGCGCGGTTTCTCGGAAGGCGTCGCCGAGCACGGCGAACACACGCTCGATCGCGCTGGCCGGCGCCAGCCGCCACTGGGCGCGTCCGTTGTGCGTGAGGGTCAGACGCAGGTCCGGTCGCGACAAGGCGGTGCGCTTGAAGGCTTCCTCGCAATGCGCGTATTCAGTGGCGGGCGTACGCAGAAATTTTCTGCGTGCCGGTGTATTGAAGAACAAATCGCGCACTTCCACCGTGCTGCCGGCGGACAAGCCGTCGGGTTCGGGCGCAGACAGCGCGCCGCCACTGGCTTCGATCTTCCAGGCGTGTTTTTCGCCGGCGGCGCGGCTGCAAAGAGACAGATGGGAGACCGAGGCGATGCTGGCCAGCGCTTCGCCGCGGAAGCCGAGCGAGGCCACCGATTCCAGGTCGTCCAGGCTGGAGATCTTACTGGTGGCGTGGCGCGCGAGCGCGAGCGCGAGTTCGCCCCTGGCGATGCCGCCGCCGTCGTCTGCGACCCGGATCAGGCGGATACCGCCGTCCGCGAGTTGTACCGAGATCTCGCCCGCACCCGAGTCCACCGCATTCTCCAGCAGTTCCTTGAGTGCGGAGGCCGGCCGTTCGACCACCTCGCCCGCGGCTATCTGGCTGACGAGCAGGTCGGGAAGGAGGCGGATCGCGGGCATCTGTGCCCGGAATTATAGCCGCCGTGCCAAAATCGCCGGTGGTTGGAGCGCTGCGACACCATCGCCTATAATCCGCTGACTTTCGAACAAGCGAGCAGACTCCGGATGACGCGATCATCGCGGCCGCGGAGCATCTCCACAGGGAGAATTTTCAATCCATGCGCATCGGCATACCGGCGGAGATCCGCGCGGGCGAAACCCGGGTGGCGGCAACCCCGGAAACGGTGAAGAAGCTGACGTCGGGCGGAAAGCACGAAGTGCTGGTACAGGCCGGCGCCGGCGCCGGATGCTCGATCCCCGACGAGGAATTCAGATCGGCAGGCGCCAGGCTGGTGCAGTCGGCTGACGAGGTCTACGAACAGGCCGAGATCCTGCTGAAGGTGCGCGGCCCCGAATCGCAGGAACTCGGCAAGCTGCACAAGGGCCACACGCTGATCGGCCTGCTCCAGCCGCACAAGGCCGACGGTCTCGAGGCACTGGCGCAGCAGGGGGTGACCGCGTTCGCGATGGAACGGCTGCCGCGCATCTCGCGCGCGCAGTCGATGGATGTGCTGTCCTCGCAGGCAAACGTCGGTGGATACAAGGCAGTGCTGCTCGCCGCCAATACCTACCAGCGCATGATGCCGATGCTGATGACCGCGGCCGGCACGATCAAGGCGGCGCGGGTGGTGGTGATGGGCGTGGGGGTGGCCGGTCTGCAGGCGATCGCCACCGCCAAGCGCCTCGGCGCAGTGGTCGAGGCGACCGATGTGCGCCCCGAAACCAAGGAACAGGTCGAGTCACTCGGCGCCAAGTTCATCGACGTGCCGCTGACCAATGCAGAAAAGGAACTGGCGAAAGGCCAGGGCGGATACGCGCGAGACATGGGCGAGGATTACAAGATGCGTCAGGCGGCGCTGGTCGCGGAGCGCATCAGGCAGGCGGACATCGTGATCACCACCGCCCTGATCCCCGGGCGGCCTGCGCCGGTGCTGGTCACCGAGGACATGGTGAAAAGCATGAAGCCGGGATCGGTGATCGTCGACATGGCGGTTGAGCAGGGCGGTAACTGCCCACTGTCCGAGCTGGACAAGACCGTGCGGAAGCACGGCGTCCACATCATCGGCATTGCGAACCTGCCGGCGCTGGTGCCGGCGGACGCGAGCGCGCTGTACGCGAGAAACCTGCTGAACTTCCTCGCACTGATGCTCGATCCCAAGACCGGCGTGTTCAACCTC
>DATKEK010000305.1:0-5113 GCA_035512195.1 Burkholderiales bacterium | reverse complement strand
CTTCCTTGATGTCCGGGTGCTTGTACAGCGTCGCCTCGACTTCCGCCGGCCACACCTTGTAGCCGGACGCGTTGATCATGCGTTTCAGGCGGTCGGCGATGTAATAGAAACCCTCCTCGTCGTATCGCCCGAGGTCGCCGGTGCGGAAGAAGCGCCTGCCGTCCATATCGAAGAACGCCGCGTCTGTCGCCTCCGGCCGGTTCCAGTAGCCCAACATCAGTTGCGGGCCGTGCACCACGATCTCGCCGGTTTCGTTCGGGCCGAGCGGCTTCAGCGTGTCCGGGTCGATGACGTGGGCGATGGTGTCGAAGGTGGGGATGCCGAGGCACTGCATGCGCAGGTCGTCGTGCGGGTTGACGTGGGTCTGCGAGATCGTCTCGGTCATGCCGTAGGCTTCCATGTAGCGGATGCCGCAGCGCTCGTAGAGTTTTTGCGCGACCGCTTCCGGCATCGAGCTGCCGCCGCCGAAGATGTTCTGCAGCGAGGACAGGTCGCGGTTCTGCGTGGACGGATGCGCGAGCAGATCTACCACCATGGTTGGCACGTTCGCCCAGTGGGTGCAGCGGTAACGCTCGATCAGCGCGCCGGCGGCTTCCGGGTTCCAGCGCGGCAGGATGACGATGCTGCCGCCGGCGTAGATGAAGCCGTTCATGCTGTGCTGCATGCCGGTGACGTGGAAGAACGGCGCGGTGGCGAGCGCAGCGGAATCCGCGGTCATGCCTTCCCACAGTGCACCGCCGACCAGCGTGGTCATCACCGTGTGGTGGGTGTGCATGCAGCCTTTGGGCTTGCCGGTGGTGCCGGAGGTGTAGAGGATCGCGGCGAGGTCGTCCGCCTGCGCGGCGGGCGCGAGCGGTTTGTAGTCGGCGAGCAGCGCATCCGACCAGGAGACCACGCCGGGATCGGTGAACGTCTGCTTCGGCGCGGCAACGAAGTCCGGCGCTGCTGCTACGCGCGCTTCCGGCAGGTAATCGGAATAGGTGGCGACGATCGCGTGCCGGATCTGCTTGCCGAGCAGCGGCTGCATCTGCTCGTAGAGATCCTGCGCGAATATCGCGGTACTCGCGCCGCTGTCCTCGAAGTAATGCTCCAGTTCGTCGGTGACGTTCATCGGGCTCACCGGCACCACCACCGCGTCCGCGCGCAGGATCGCGTAGTAGCCGACGATGAACTGCGGTGCGTTCTGCAGGTCGAGCAGCACGCGGTCGCCTTTGCGCACGCCGCAGCGATGCTGCAGGAAACCCGCCATCAGGTCGACTTCGTGTTTCAGCTTTGCGTACGTCAGCACGCTGCCGTAGAACACTACCGCGGACTTGTCCGGATAGCGCGCGGCGGAAACCTCGAGATTGAATGCGAGCGTGGTGACCGGCACGGTGAGGTGCCGGGTGAGATGCTTCGGCCAGAATGTGAAATGCGCTGCTTCCATGCGTCGGTTACGGAGTGGTGTGATTCGAGACTATGCGGCTCTATTTCGAGAGAAGGCGAAGGAACGAGCGCTTCCCTCATCCCCTGCCCTTGTGGCTACGGCATGACCTTAAGGTCAGCCTTCGCCGCAACAGGCGCTGCGCGCATGTTGTCCCGGAGGGAGAAGGGTGTTACTTCCCTCTCCCATCGGGAGAGGGATCGAGGGTGAGGGAAACGTGTCACCGTCGTCATCCGGATTCGCTCCAATGCTGTTCGTCGCGGAATCCTCGCCCTGCTCACGCCTGCACCCTCCGGTTCTCCGTTTCCTGCAGCGCGCGCCACTGCACCTTTCCGGTGGCGGACTTCGGCAGAGTGTCGGCGAACTCGATCACGCGCGGGACCTTGTAGGCGGCCATTCTCTCACGCGCCCAGTCGACGATGTCTGCGGCGGCGACTTTGCCTTTCGACGCGTCGCGCAGCACCACCACCGCCTTTACGGTTTCGCCGCGGTGCGGGTCGACAGTGCCGATGATGCAGGCTTCCTGGATGTCCGGGTGGTGGTAGAGCGTGGCCTCGACTTCCGCCGGCCATACCTTGAAACCGGAGGCGTTGATCATGCGCTTCAGCCGGTCGACGATGAAAAAGTAGCCCTCGTCGTCGTAATAACCGAGATCGCCGGTGCGGAAGAAGCGCTTGCCGTCGAGTTCGATGAACGCGGCCTCGGTCGCTGCCGGATTCTTCCAGTAACCGAGGAATATCTGCGGGCCGTGCGAGACGATTTCGCCGACCTTGCCGGGCGGCAGTTCGGCGAGCGTGTCCGGGTCGATCACGCGCGCATCGGTGTCGCAGATCGGGATGCCGAGGCATTGCTTCTTTACCCGTGCGGGCGGATTGATGTGCGTCGGCGCGATCGTTTCCGACAGGCCGTAGCCCTCGATATAGCTCAGCCCGGTCAGGTCCTGCAGGCGGCGGGACACCGCTTCCGGCATGGCGGCGCCGCCGCCGCCGATGTGCTTGAGGCTGGAAACGTCGTAATTGCCGAGTGCGGGGTTGGCCAGAAAGTCGATCGCCATGGTGGAGATGTTGGTCCAGCCGTCCACCTTGTGGCGCTGGATCAGCTCACCGGCGGTGTCGCGGTCCCAGCGGTTCATCACCACGATGGTCGAGCCGCTCCAGATCGGCTGGTTCATGCTGCATTGCATCCCGGTCACATGGAAGAACGGCAGCGTCGCCATTACTACCGATTCCGCATCCATGCCGACCCAGAGCGCGCCGGCGAGGATGGTGCTCATCACCGTGCGATGAGTGTGGATGCAACCCTTCGGACGGCCGGTGGTGCCCGAGGTATACGGCATCACGCACAGGTCATCGGGGCCGGCAAGGTGCGCTTCCGGCTCGAGCCCGGCGGACAGCGCGTCGTGCCAGAGCGTCACGCCGGGGTCGGCGATTGCCAGTCTGGGTGCGCCTGCCACTTCGGGAATGCGCAGGTTGGTCGGCCTGGTGAGGTAATCGGAGTAGGCGGCGACGATCGCGTGGTCGAGGCCGTCGCCGAGCAGCGGGCGCAACTGGGGATGGAGTTCCTGCCCGCAGATGACGACGCGCGCGTCGCTGTCGTTCACGTAGTGCCGGAGTTCCGCGGTCAGGTTCATCGGGTTGACCGGCACCACCATCGCGTCGGCGCGCAGGATGGCGTAGAAGGCGACGATGAATTGCGGGCTGTTCTGCATGAACAGCAGCACGCGGTCGCCGCGTTTCACGCCGCAGCGCTGTTGCAGAAAGCCGGCCAGCGCGTCCGCCTGGCGCTTCAGTTCGCCGTAGCTCAGCGTCGAACCGTAGAAGATGACCGCGGGTTTGTCCGGCAGGCGTGCGGCGGTGTGTTCCAGATTCCGGTACACGTTGGTGTCCGGCAACGCGAAAACTTTCGGCACGCCTTCCGGCCAGAAGCGATGGTGCAGTTGCATCTTCCCGTCCGATTCCCGTTCGCATTCGATGAGGATCGCTATGGTGTACATCTCGGCGCGGCGGGTCAACGCGTGCTTCTGCGTGCTCATGTTGTGCCGCAGCGCAAAAATTCTTCCGCAGGTACGTGCCTTTACCGGGCAAGGCCTTTGTGACAGTATCGACGCGGTGTTTCACCTCGACGCACGGCCAGAAGGGGAGGAGGCTGTCGCGCTGACAGGCGCGGCGGGCAATCGACCGTGAACGACGCAACCATCGGAGGAGAAAACCCGGGCGAACCGCTGCTCGATATTGCCGGCGTAAGCGTGAGCTTCGGCGGCATCGTCGCGCTCGATGGCGTTTCGTTTACCGTCCCGCGCGGCGCGATCACCGGCCTGATCGGTCCGAACGGCGCCGGCAAGACCACGCTGTTCAACTGCATCTCGCGCCTTTACCAGTACCAGAGCGGCGCCATCCGCTTCAGCGGACGCGACCTGCTCGACGTCCCGCGGCACGCGATCGCCGGTCTCGGCATCGGCCGCACCTTCCAGAACCTGGCGCTGTTTCGCAGCATGACGGTGCGGCAGAACATCATGCTCGGCGGGCATTGCCGTACCCGCAGCGGCTTTCTCGCCAATGCCCTGCGCTTTCCGATCGCCAACCGGGAAGAACGCGAACTCGTCGCGCACGCGCGCTCGATCGTCGATGTGCTCGAACTGCAGCCGGTAGCCGACCGTGCCGTATCCGATCTGCCGTTCGGCCTGCAGAAGCGGGTGGAACTCGGCCGCGCGCTTGCGAGCAAGCCCGACCTGCTGCTGCTGGACGAACCCGCCGCCGGTCTTAGCCACGAGGAAGTGGAAACGCTGATGGGGCTGGTCAGGCGCCTGCGCGAGGAACTCAAGCTGACAGTTCTGCTGGTCGAGCATCACATGAACCTGGTGATGCGCGTCTCCGATCAGGTGGTGGCGCTGGACTTCGGGCGCAAGATCGCCGACGGCACGCCGGAGCAGGTGAAGCGCGACCCGGAAGTCATTCGCGCCTACCTGGGGGATTCATGACCGGTACCGTGCTGGAGACGCTGGACCTGACTGCAACTTATGGCGACGGGCAGGTGCTGCACGGCGTGTCGTTGTCGGTGGGCGAGAGCGGTGTCACCGCGGTGCTCGGCGCAAACGGTGCCGGCAAGACCACCCTGCTGCGCGCGGTGTGCGGCATGGTAAAGACCGGCGGCAGCGTGAAATTGCACGGCCGCGACGTGTCCGGCTGGGCGCCGGAGGAAATCGTGCGTCTGGGCGTGGGCCATGTGCCGGACGGCCGGGGCACGTTTCTCACGCTGAGCACGGAAGAAAACCTGCACGTCGGCGCATTCATGCAGCGCGACAGGCAGGCCATCAACAGCGATCTCGAACGGGTCTACGAATATTTCCCGCGGCTGAAGGAGCGCCGGCGCCAGCAGGCCGGCACGCTTTCCGGCGGCGAGCAGCAGATGCTGGCGATCGCGCGCGCATTGATGTCGCGGCCGCGGCTGTTGCTGCTGGACGAGCCGTCGTTCGGCCTCGCGCCGCTGGTGGTGGCCGAGATCTTTCGCATCATGCGAAGGATCAACGCCGAGCAGTCGGTGGCGATCCTGCTGGTCGAGCAGAACGCGGCGATCGCGCTCGACCTCGCCGACCAGGTGTTCCTGCTCGAAACCGGGCGCGTGGTCGTGTCCGGCAGCCCCGACGTGATCCGCGGCCACGAAGACGTGCGGGGGGCTTACCTGGGTTATTGA
>DATKEK010000304.1:0-4029 GCA_035512195.1 Burkholderiales bacterium | reverse complement strand
CGCAGCTTTGTTCGCAGCATGGCCACAGCGACAAGGCCGGGCGGCCTGGTCATCGTGTCGGTGCCGAGCGAGCAGGGTGTGCCGGGTCGTACCATCAATGACTTTCTCAATCTTCCGCCGCACCACGTGACCCGCTGGACGGATCAGGCGCTCGCTGCGCTGGCACGCAGCGCGGAGCTGTCGATCGAGTCGGTCGAACATGAACCGGTGGCGGACTATCACCTCGGCTGGCACCTTGCCTTGCGGCTCTATGGATTTCTGGCGCCGCGGCTGCTCGCCCGTCCCGGCAACCGGGTCAGGATGGGGTTCGCGGACTACGCGACCTGGCGCGCGCTCTGGCTGCTCGGCGGTGTTTCCGCGCGCGTGCTGCGGCCGATCATCTCCGGTACCGATAGCCTGAGAGGCGGCGGGCACACCGTGGTCGCGGTGATGCGCAAGGGCCGATGAATTCCCCGGCAATCAGGCCTCTGCTGCTGAACAGCGAAGACCTGCGCGGCGGCGCGGCGCGCGCGGCCTATCGTCTGCATCTCGCGCTGCGCGCTGCCGGCGCCGACTCGCGCATGCTGGTGCAGGTCAGGCATGGCGACGACGAAACGGTCGCCGGCCCGGGCAATCGTTTAGTCGGGCGGCTGCGCGCCGCGGCAGATCTGCTGCCGCTGTTGCTCTATCCGCGACGATCGGGCGAGACCTTTTACCCCGGCTGGCTGCCGGATGCACTGGCACGAAGAATCCGGCGGCTCGATCCCGACGTGGTGCATCTGCACTGGATCACCGGCGGATTCCTGAACGTCGCCAGCCTGCGCCGCTTGCGGCGCCCGCTGCTGTGGACGCTGCACGACATGTGGGCCTTTACCGGCGGATGCCACTACGACGAAGGTTGCGGCAACTATGTCGCCGGCTGTGGACGCTGCCCGGTGCTCGGCTCGCGGTCCAGCGCGGACCTGTCCGCTACGGGTTGGCGGCGCAAGCAGCGCAGCTACCTCGATCTCCCGCTGACCGTCGTGACGCCCAGCCGCTGGCTCGGGCGGCTCGCGGCCGAAAGCCCGTTACTCGGCCGCTTTCCGCTGCGCGTCATTCCCAATCCCATCGACACCGGAACGTTCGCGCCGGCCGACAAGGCGGCGGCACGACGGACACTGAACCTGCCGGCAGACCGGCGCATCGTCCTGTTCGGTGCGCTGCGCGCCACCAGCGAATCCCGCAAGGGCTACCGGCATCTGGAACCGGCGCTGCGCCGCCTCGCCGCCACGCGCCCCGGGCTGAAACCGCTGGCGGTCGTGGTCGGCGCCGAACGGCCGGCACGGCCGCCCGATTTCGGCATGGAATGCGTGTTCGCCGGTACCCTGTCGGACGACGCGGCGCTGGCTTCGCTCTACGCCGCGGCGGATGTGCTCGTTGCGCCTTCGACGCAGGAGAACCTGTCGAACGCGGTGCTGGAGTCGCTCGCGTGCGGCACCCCGGTGGCCGCATTCGACATCGGCGGCATGCCCGACATGATCGAACACCAGCGTAACGGCTACCTCGCGCGGCCGCTGGACGCGGAGGACATGGCGCACGGCCTCGCCTGGATACTGGAAGACGAACCGCGCCTGCGTGCATTGTCCGAGCGCGCCCGCGCAAAAGTGCTGGAAGAATTCGAATCCGCGAAGATCGCGAGGCAATATCTGGAGCTTTATGAGCAATCTGTCAAAGGCGACGATCATGGATAACCTGATCGGTAGATAGTTGGAAACATGCTCGGGCAACCAGGTTTTTCTTTCGCTCTTCTTGGTGGCCTTGGTGCTCTTGGTGGTTCGCCGTTCTTTTTATTGCGTCTTTCCAGGCCGCTTTCGTGAGGCCGCACCTCTGACATGAAGCTCTCGGTCGTTACCGTCTGCCGCAACGCGCGCGACACCATCGGCGCGGCGCTGGATTCGATCCACGGGCAAACGCACGCGGATCTCGAGCACATCGTGATCGACGGCGCGTCAGCCGATGGCACGCTGGAGATTCTGGAGAGCCGCCGCGACCGCATCGCGAAGCTCGTCTCGGAGCCGGACGCCGGACTCTACTATGCGATGAACAAGGGCATTTTCGCCGCGACCGGCGACTACCTCGGATTTCTCAACTCCGACGACGTCTACCAGGACGGGCACGCGCTGGAACGCGTTGCCGCTGCGCTGTCTTCGGGCAACCCGGACTCGGCGCATGCCGATCTCGTCTACGTGCATTTCTCCGATCCGGGCCGGGTGCTGCGCTACTGGAAGTCGAAGCCATACGAGCCGGGCATGTTCGAAGCCGGCTGGCATCCCGCGCATCCAACCTTGTTCGTGCGCACGTCGATCCTGCAGGAACTCGGCGGTTTCGATACCCGCTACCGCTACCACGCCGACTTCGACCTGATGGTGCGCCTGTTCATAGAGCGCAGGATCAGCTCGACCTATATTCCCCGGGTGTTGGTGCGCATGCGCAGCGGCGGCCACACCAACCGCTCGGTGCGCAACGTCTACCGCGGCAACCGCGAGTCCTACGTCATCGCGAAACGCTTCGGTGTCGCCAGCACGCCGTTCTGGGTCGTGAAGAAACTCGCCTTCCGCGTGCGCCAGTTCTTCAAGCGTCCGGGCCTTTGATGTCTCTGTGCTGCGACCGGCCCCGTGTACCATACCGTCAGCCAGGCGGCAGCCGTCCACCGGGAGGTCTGAAACAGTTTGAGAACTACCCTCCGTGTCTTCCGTGTCCTCCGTGATGAGAAATAATTTCTTGCTCCCCACGGGCGACAACGCCTCCACGGTGCACCCGTGATCTGGCTCGGCCTGGCCGCTGTATTCTTCGCGACGCTGCTGTTGCTGCGCCTGTTATCGCGCGCGGCAGTGCGCGCCGGGCTGGTCGACTACCCCGGCCGGCGCAAACGCCACCGCGGCGCGATACCGCTGATCGGCGGCCCGGCGATCTTCGCCGGCCTGTGTATCGGCGCGGTGCTGATTCCCAATAGCCTGAAGCCTTACCCGGCGCTGTTCGCCGGCCTTGCGGTACTGCTCATCGCCGGAATCCTCGACGATCTGCGCGACCTGACACCGAAGCAGAAATTTCTCGCCCAGCTCATTGCCGCGGCGTGCATGGTCTGGTGGGGCGGGACCACCGTCGACAGCCTGGGCAATCTGCTTGGCCTCGGCGAAATCGGCCTGCCTTACCTGGCGATTCCCTTCACCATCGTCGCCCTGCTCGGGCTGATCAATGCGATCAACATGACCGACGGCGCTGACGGACTGGCCGCGGGCCTGTCGCTGATCGCATTTTTCTTCCTCGCGTTGAGCGCCCTCGTCATCGGGCGCGTGTATTCAGTGGAAATGCTGGCGACGATCATTGCGGTGGTCGCGGCGTTCTGGATCGTCAACATGCGTTTCCCCTGGCAGTCGCACGCGAAGGCTTTTCTTGGCGATTCGGGCAGCATGATGCTCGGCCTTCTGTTGACGTGGTTCAGCATCGAGGTCGCACGCTGGCGCAGCGGGCTGGACCCGATCGCCGCCGTCTGGTTCCTCGCGGTGCCGCTGCTGGATATGGGGGTGGTCATCCTGCGGCGGCTCGGCAAGGGCAAGAGCCCATTCAGCGCCGGGCGGGATCATTTCCATCACGTGCTGATCGCCGCGGGCCTGCCGCCCGGCTCCGCCGTGCTGCTGATCTACGCCATAGCCCTGGCGCTCGGCGCGCTCGGCTTCTTCGCTTGGCGCGCCGGCGTACCCGAATACTGGATGTTCTACGGCTTTCTCGCGCTGCTCGGAGCCTGCTATGCGCTGTCATGGCGCTGGGTGCGCGTAATTCGTTTCTCCCGCCGCAGGCGCCGGCATTTGCAGACGGGTGTTGCGGCGAAAGTGACGGCTCTATAAGCGACGCTGCGGTTCGCGTTTGTTCTACGGCCGGGCGAGTGCACAGCGCTTGCGCCCTCACCCCCGGCCCCTCTCCCGAGGGGGGAGGGGTGACGATTCGATGCCGCCCTTTGCATGACGTCGCCTTGCTCCCCTCTCCCACTGGGAGAGGGGCTGGGGGTGAGGG
>DATKEK010000303.1:0-4521 GCA_035512195.1 Burkholderiales bacterium | reverse complement strand
AGAGCGGCCCTCGGGCCGCTCTGTCATGGAAGCATGGTACCTGCCGCTACTTCTTGCGCAGCTTGCGAATCGCAGCCAACTGTGCGGCCAGCATGGCGAGTTCGGCCTCGACCGTTGCCACTTCCTGTTTGTCGGTTGCGCTGCGCAATGCTTCTTCCGCGCGCTTCTGCGCCTCGGTCGCCTTGGCTTCATCGAGATCGTGGCCGCGGATGGCGGTATCGGCCAGCACGGTGACCACCGCGGGCTGCACTTCGAGAATTCCGCCGGCGACGAAAATCAGATTCTCCTCGCCGCCGCCGGCAGGCTTGATACGTACCGCGCCGGGCCGGATACGCGTGATCAGCGGCGTATGCCGGGGATAAATTCCGAGCTCCCCGGCTTCACCGGGAAGCACGACGAATTCCGCTTCCCCGGAGAAGATCGACTCCTCGGCGCTGACAACGTCAACTTGGATCGTGTTGGCCATTTCGAATCCTGGTGAATGGTGAAATCATGCGATGAATGGCGCGGCCTGTAGGGTTTGCGGTTCTCGCCATTCGCGTGTCACCATTTACTGCATCGATTTCGCTTTCTCGAACGCTTCTTCGATCGTGCCCACCATGTAGAACGCCTGTTCCGGCAGCTGGTCGCACTCGCCGTTTACGATCATCTTGAAGCCCTTGATCGTGTCCTTCAGCGAGACGAACTTGCCCGGAGAGCCGGTGAACACCTCCGCCACGTGGAACGGCTGCGAAAGGAAGCGCTGGATCTTGCGTGCGCGCGACACCGCCTGCTTGTCTTCCGGGGACAGTTCGTCCATGCCGAGAATGGCGATGATGTCGCGCAGTTCCTTGTAGCGCTGCAGTGTCGCCTGCACCGCGCGGGTGGTGTTGTAGTGGTCTTCGCCGATCACGTTCGGATCGACCTGACGCGAAGTCGAATCGAGCGGATCCACCGCCGGGTAAATCCCCAGCGACGCGATGTCGCGCGAGAGCACCACGGTGGCGTCGAGGTGGCCGAAGGTGGTCGCGGGCGACGGGTCGGTCAGGTCGTCCGCCGGCACATATACCGCCTGGATCGAGGTGATCGAACCGGTCTTGGTCGAGGTGATGCGCTCCTGCAGCTTGCCCATCTCTTCCGCCAGCGTCGGCTGGTAGCCCACGGCGGAAGGCATGCGGCCCAGCAGCGCCGAGACTTCGGTTCCCGCGAGCGTGAAGCGATAGATGTTGTCGACGAAGAACAGGATGTCACGCCCTTCATCGCGGAATTTTTCTGCCATCGTCAGGCCGGACAGCGCCACGCGCAGACGGTTGCCCGGGGGCTCGTTCATCTGGCCGAACACCATCGCGACTTTTGACTCGCCAATGTCGTCTAGCTTGATGACGCCGGCTTCGGACATCTCGTGGTAGAAGTCGTTGCCCTCGCGGGTGCGCTCACCCACGCCGGCGAACACGGAGAGGCCGGAGTGCTGCTTGGCGATGTTGTTGATCAGCTCGAGCATGTTGACGGTCTTGCCGACGCCGGCGCCGCCGAACAGGCCGATTTTGCCGCCCTTGGCGAACGGGCAGATCAGGTCGATAACCTTGATGCCGGTTTCGAGCAGGTCGACCGAGGGCGAGAGTTCCGCGAACTGAGGCGCATCGGCGTGAATCGGCCGGCGCTCGTCGGACTTGATCGGGCCGGCTTCGTCGATCGGACGGCCGAGCACGTCCATGATGCGCCCGAGAGTGCCATGGCCCACCGGCACCGAGATCGGCGCGCCGGTGCCCCTGACCGGCATGCCACGGCGCAGCCCGTCACTGGAGCCCATCGCGATACAGCGCACGACGCCGTCGCCGAGCTGCTGCTCCACTTCGAAGGTGAGGCCTTTCTCCGCGAACTTGCTTTCGGCGGATTCGTCGAGCACGAGCGCGTCGTAGATCTTGGGCATGGCTTCGCGCGGAAACTGGATATCGACGACTGCGCCGATGCACTGCACGATGGTTCCGTTTGCTTGTGACATTTCGGTTCCTTAAAAGCTGGATATCTTTTCTTCGGATCAGTCTTGCTTATACAGCAGCCGCGCCACCCACGATCTCGGCGAGCTCCTTGGTGATCGCTGCCTGGCGCGACTTGTTGTAAATCAGGGTGAGTTCGTCGATCAGCGTCGCGGCGTTGTCCGATGCGGACTTCATCGCCACCATGCGCGCGCTCTGCTCTGATGCCATGTTCTCGGCCACCGCCTGGAACACGATCGCCTCGACATAGCGCGTGAGCACCTCGTCCAGTACCGACTTTGCCTCCGGCTCGTAGATGTAATCCCAGGAACCTTTAGGCGCTCCCATGCGTTCGCCGGAAACCGGCAGCAGCTGCTCAACCACCGGTTCCTGCTTCATGGTATTGAGGAAGCGCGTGTAGCAGAGGTACAGCCGATCGAAACGGTCCTCGGTGTAGCCGTCGAGCATGATCTTCACCGCACCGATCAGGGAGTCCAGTTTCGGGCGGTCGCCGAGCGCGGTCACCTCGGAAACAATGTTGGCGCCGAGGCGCTGCATGAACCCCAGGCCTTTGCCGCCGATGCAGCACACATCGACTTCTTCGCCTTCCGCCTGGTGGTTCTTGTACTCGTTCAACACCATGCGCAGGATGTTCGTGTTCAGCCCCCCGCACAGTCCCTTGTCGGTGGTCACCACGATCAGGCCGACGCGCTTGACGGTGTCGCGCTCCACCAGGAACGGATGCCGGTATTCCGGATTGGCATGCGAGATGTGCGCAGCGACGTTGCGGATCTTCTCGCCGTACGGGCGCGCCATGCGCATGCGCTCCTGCGCCTTGCGCATTTTGGACGCGGCCACCATTTCCATGGCCTTGGTGATCTTCCGGGTGTTCTGCACACTCCGGATCTTTCCTCGTATTTCCTTGGTTCCCGGCATCGTTCAGTCCTGGTTACCGGCGTCGGCGGCGGGACGAATGCCCGTTCCGCACATGCGCATCAATAGCTCCCGCTCTGCTTCCAGTCCTCGATGGCTGCTTTCAGCGCCTTCTCGTCGTCGCTGGAAAGATCATTCGCCTTCTGGATACTCTTGATCAGATCGGCGTACTTGTCCTTGACGTAGTCGCGCATGGACTTCTCGGCGGCCGATGCCTTCTTAACATCGACATCGTCGAAATAGCCGTTGTTGACCGCGAACAGGGTGAGCGCCATTTCCCAGACCTGCATCGGCTGGTACTGCGGCTGCTTCATCAGTTCGGTCACCATGCGTCCGAGTTTGAGCTGCTTGCGGGTGGCTTCGTCCAGGTCGGACGCGAACTGCGCGAATGCCGCCAGCTCGCGATACTGGGCCAGCGCCAGGCGCACACCGCCGCCGGTGTCCTTGCGCTTCATGATCTTGGTCTGCGCAGCGCCACCGACTCGCGACACCGACACGCCGGCGTTGATCGCGGGCCGGATGCCGGCGTTGAACAAGTCGGTCTCCAGAAAGATCTGGCCGTCGGTGATCGAGATCACGTTGGTCGGCACGAATGCGGAAACGTCGCCGGCCTGGGTTTCGATCACCGGCAGCGCGGTAAGCGAACCTGTTTTGCCTTTGACCTTGCCGTCCGTGAAGCGCTCCACCCAGGCTTCAGATACGCGGGCGGCACGCTCGAGCAGGCGGGAGTGCAGGTAGAAGACGTCGCCCGGATACGCTTCGCGTCCCGGCGGGCGGCGCAGCAGCAGCGAGATCTGCCGATAGGCCCAGGCCTGTTTGGTCAGATCGTCATAGATGATCAGTGCATCCTGCCCGCGGTCACGGAAGTACTCGCCCATGGTGCAACCCGAGTAGGCAGAGATGTACTGCATGGCCGCGGACTCGGAAGCCGAGGAGGCGACCACGATGGTGTACTCCATTGCGCCATGTTCTTCCAGCTTGCGCACGACGTTGGCGATGGTCGAGGCTTTCTGCCCGATGGCGACGTAGACGCAGAAGAGATCCTTGCCCTTCTGGTTGATGATGGTGTCCACGGCGACCGCGGTCTTGCCGGTCTGGCGGTCGCCGATGATCAGTTCGCGCTGTCCGCGGCCGACAGGCACCATCGAGTCGATCGCCTTGAGGCCGGTCTGTACCGGCTGTGAAACCGACTTGCGCCAGATGACGCCGGGCGCGACTTTTTCGATGACGTCGGTTTCTTTCGCGTTGATCGGGCCCTTGCCGTCGATCGGTTCGCCCAGCGCATCCACCACGCGGCCGATCAGTTCCGGGCCGACCGGCACTTCAAGAATACGGCCGGTACACTTGACCGTATCGCCCTCTGAAATATGCGTATAGTCACCGAGCACCACGACACCGACCGAGTCACGCTCGAGGTTCAGCGCGAGGCCGAAGGTGTTGCCGGGGAACTCGATCATCTCCCCCTGCATCACGTCGGACAACCCGTGCACGCGGCATATGCCATCGGTTACCGACACGACCGTGCCTTGGGTGCGCGCCTCGGAGGCGACGGCAAGATTCTGGATCTTGCTCTTGATCAGTTCACTGATTTCTGATGGATTCAACTGCATGGGTCACTGCTCCTATTTCGTGA
>DATKEK010000302.1:0-9985 GCA_035512195.1 Burkholderiales bacterium | reverse complement strand
CCTGTTGCGGCGTGAGTTTCTTCTCCTGATCGGGTTCATCGGCAGAGAATACCGGCGCACCCAGCATTGCCAATACGAGCAGTACTGCGAGCTTCCTCATGATCTACTCCTAAAAGATGGTTGGGAACGGAATGACGTTCGCATCCGGATGGATGCGCGCCGATTCTATCCCATGCCGACGGCATGCAGGGCGGGGTCGTGCGGGGAAGGCAGTCGCGGCAGGTTGCCGTCGGCGTCGAAGGCCAGCACGGAAGCGGGGGAGAGAATCTGGAAATGCTCGGGGTGGGCACGCACCTCGCCGATCATCGGTTCCGAAACCTGAATATCGCCGAGTTCCAGAGTGTTGCGCACGCGCACGACGCGGCAATCCTGCGGTCGAACCCGAACCACGGTCTTCACCGCGAGAGCGATCGCCTCGCGGTCGTTGTTCATCACAATCGGCAATGCGGCGCCGTCCAGATTCATCGACGTAATGATGTTGGCGTAGGTCGCGCCGATATCCATGTCCCGGTACAGGCGCATGGTGGTGACATCCGCGCCGCCGATGCCGGTGGCGTTGCCGTGACTTTCCGGCGTCAGCCCCAGCACCACGATCTTCTTCACCAGCGGGTCCTGTTTCCATTGCACCTTGCGGCGATTGCGCCCGGTGATGTTCGGGTCGAAGCCGGCACCGCTGATGTTCTTGCCCATTTCCTCGATCACCAGCACGTCGATCTCGGAAAACAGCAGCCTTGGCATCAGCGACTTCGCCATCTCCTGCAGTTGAGGCTCGCGGCTGGCGATCTGCTCCGCCGGCAGCAGTTCGATCAACGCGGTCTGATCGTGCGCATTCTCGACGATGCCGACGCCGAACAGCACGTTGCGCTTCGCGATGTTGACATCGCGTACCTTCGGCAGCAGGGTCGGAAAAGTGTCCATCCCGTGGGAATGGTAGGTGGTCGCGCCGATGATCTTGCCAATGCCGATCGCCAGCATTTTCGTCAGTCCTGACTCGGTGGGACCGCGGAAGGCCGTGTGCGGCTTGATGCGGTTGATCACCACGATACCTTCGGCCTGCGCGGCATGCGCGTCCATATGCACCGGCGTACCGTCGTCCAGCGTGCCGACCACGGTGGTGTCCATGGTGGCGCGGATCGGTACTCCGGTACTGGCTTCGGTGATGCCGTAGCCTTCCAGCACTTTCTTCTGACCTTCGGCCGTGGCGGCGCCGTGACTGCCCATGCAGGGGAAGATGAAGGGCTTTGCGCCGAGCGCCTGCAGTTCGCGGATCACGCACTTTGCGATCGTCGCGATATTGGCGATGCCGCGGCTGCCGCAGCCGACGGCAATCACCTGCCCGGGCTTGATCCTCGCGCGGATTTCGGCTTTGCCGAACTCGGCTGCGATGGAACCGGAGATGTCGGCCAGCCGCTGCGCCGCGAACTTCTGCCGCACGCTCACCATTTTCGGCAGCGCGACGTCCAGGCCGCCGGCAATGTTCACTTCGATGCGTTCACCAATCATGCGAGCATTCTCCGTTGGTCTGCATTATGCGGCGGGGCGGTACAGGGGTACGACATAAGGTCCTTCGGGAATGACCGCAATCGCATCGTCGGCCGAGTCCTCGACGCAGCGGCGCACCGCCTGCTCCACGGATTCGACCAGATTGACCCCGGTCAGCGCTCGCTGTTCGGCGTTCAGCCCGCCGGTGAACAGGTGCACCGCGCCGATGCGCATCGGCTTGATCTGCATCTGCGTCTGCCATTCGTCGACATCGGCGAAGGGCTTGCCGCGGATCTCTTCGAAGAACCCGTCCGCGCCTTTCTCCACCAGCCGTTTCTGCGCTTCGCCGTACTCGGCAGAGCCCAGGCCCTCGGAGCACTCGGACGCAACCACCAGATTGCCACCGGGCTCGAGGATGTCCAGCGGTCCGACCATGCCCTTCACCGTCTGGTAATAGGTCTTGTCCAGCGGGTAGCCCGCGGCGCTGGTCACCACGGTGCTGAAGCGCCGCGGCACTTCGACCACGGCGTAGCGCTGTGCGAATGCGACCGCCTGCAGATGGCTTTCGACGATCTCGCCATAGTTCACGTACGACAGCTGCCGGTGCTCGTCGAGCACGGAGTTCACCGCGAGCACCCGTCCCAACATGCGCACGATCTCGAGCTGCTCCAGATGCAGCGGATTGCCGTCGAGCACGCAGTTCTCCGCGTTCGGATCCGACATGAAGCGCGCGTTGTGGAAGGTGGTGATGGTGTCGCGGTGCGCGATGCCCGGCGCGATCACCTTGCGCCCGCCGGAATATCCCGCCATGAAATGCGGCTCCACCAGCCCCGTGGCGATCTTCAGGTCGGCCTCGACGAAGCGTCGGTCGAGCCTGACCGGCGTGCCGCGCGGCGTGCTGCCGAGGTCCACGTGGTCCCGATCGTTACGCGCGAAGTGATTCTCGATCCGGAAGTTGTCCAGTACCCAGCGGTCGCCGACCAGCTCCTCCAGTTCTTCGCCCTCGTTCGGGCGGTGCAGTCCGGTGGCCACCAGGATGCAGATGCACTCCTTGCGCATGCCTGCCGCAAGCAGTTCGCGCAGCAAAGGCGGCAGCAGCAGGTGATTCGGAACAGGCCGCGTAATGTCGCAGATCAGGATGCAGGCACTCCCGGCTTCGCGCGCTTCTTCGGCGAGAGGACGGGCGCGCACCGGGCGCGACAGCGCATCGCGTACCGCGGCGGCCGGGTCGGCCGCGACCGGCATCGCCGGTTTGCGGATTACGGTGACCTTCCAGCGGTCGTCCAGCTGCAGAGGGAGTTTGCCGCGTCCGTAATTGAGTTCAAGCTGCATCGAGACCGGGTGTGAGGGCTGGTAAGGCAAAAACTATAGCACCCGGCCGTCCCGCCCGGGGCGCGATCGACGCGCCCGACCGCATCGGCCTAGCGGACGATCAGCGCGGACAGCAGTCTGGCGAACTGTGCAAGCGCAAGCAGGTTGCCAACCAGCGCGAGCGCCGAGGGCGCGGCCAGCAATACCCGGGAAAATCCGCGCGCCGCGCTGAGTGCCCGCACTGCCAGAAACACGCCGAACACCGAAGCGGCGGGAACGAACAGCAGGAACGGCAGCGTCACGAATCGCAGAAAGCGTGCATCGTCTGCCTGGGGCGCTGCCAATAGCGCGAGGGAAATCCACAACGTGGCGATACCCAGTGCAGCCGCCAGCGCAACGCCCATCCCAGGCCTGTGCTGCCACCATGGCAGTTCGCTGGCGTTCGGGTCGCGGTCGTCCGCCATGTGTCTTCAACCGCCCGCGGCCAGCCTTGCGAAATAGTTGTTCGCGATACCGAGTTCGAAGCGGCTGCCCTGCGGATTCGGCGCGAGCGCCAGCAGCTTGCGGTAGTAATACGCTGCCATTTCAGGGTTCTGCCCGAGTTCGGCAGCGCGTCCCGCACCGAACACGCTGCGGAAACGACCCGACTGCTGCTGCAGAGCGGCTTCGAATGCGGCGAGAGACGCCGGGTAATCGCGCAGCTGCAACAGCAACTCGCCGTACAACTCCCGCATCGGCAGCAGACCGGGCCCCGCGTGTGCACCGGAGGCCGGGTTCTCCTCGATCCGGATCGCCATGCGCATCAGATTCTCGGCTTCGAGCGTGGCCCCCTCGACGTAACTCAGCCAGGCATGCGCGGCCAGGTAGAGCACTTCGATCTGCCCGTGCGGAACTGAATCCGCACTGCTCTCCGCGCGCGCGCGCAGGCGATCGAGCGCGCCGACTTCCAACCGCGCGCGCTCCACCCTGCCGGTACGCGCGAATCCCAGCGCTCGGGCGAAATGCGTTGCAGCGGAAGGGTACGCGTGAGGCGATTCGCGCAGCGGCAGCCTCGCCGCCTCCGACCATGCGTGGCGCTCCAGCGCGTAGCGCGCGGGAATCACTGCCAGTGCGGTGTCCAGCGCGAGCGGATCCGTGCTCAATGCGCCGTAACCGGCCCGGTTCTCGACGATCTCCAGCGCATCATCGTCTCGCGCGTTCTGCAGCAGCGCGTAGAGCCTCTGGTCGAGCTCGCGAAGCGCCTGTGCGCCGTCTGCTGCCCCGACCGAATGCCGCGTGGCGTGCGCGAAGTCTGCGGCGTCCGTCGGTCCGGCTTCGCCCCCGGTCGCGGCCAGGACCTGGGACAGTGCGGTCAGCGCCGCCGGCGACTCCGGCCGCAGCTCCGCATAACGCTTCGCGGCGTCGCGCGCACGATACGCAAGCGCGGTCG
This sequence comes from Burkholderiales bacterium, assembly GCA_035512195.1. GTDB lineage: Bacteria > Pseudomonadota > Gammaproteobacteria > Burkholderiales > Eutrophovitaceae > DATKEK01. Next base: position 5,763 of record DATKEK010000302.1, on the reverse strand, counting down.
GGCCGTAACTGCGCAGCAGGAAATACAGCGCGCCAGGGTGATACGGTTGTTGCTCCAGCACCTGCCCGAACAGCTCGCCGGCGCGCCGCTGGCGCCAGTAGCTGCGTTCTGTCGGCAGCGCGGTTGCGCTGAGTACATAACCGAACAGCACCGCGGCCTCGGAATCGTCGGGCTGCTCCCGGATCAGTCTTGCGAAGGCCTCCGCCATCCTCAACAGGCGCGTGTAGTGATCGAGCTGCGCGGTGTCGATGTAGTAAACGGAGATGGCCTCAAGGAATTGTCGCTCGCGGCGCGTCCTCGGCTCGGCGAAGATGGTCTGTTCCAGCGCGGCGATGCCCCGGACGATGTCTTCGATCGGAGGCGGGCCGGCGTACAGGTCGCCGAGCGCGAGCAGGGCTTGGCCCCAGTGCCCCATTCCGCACTCGCGGTCCACCTGCACCACTTCGGCGAACAACAGGCCGGCCTCTTCGGAGCGCGAATGATAGTAAGTGGTCATCGCGCGATTGAAGAGTGCCTGCGCTTGCTCATTGCACGAAACCGCAAAGTGCACGGTACTGACGACAAGCCTGGCTTCTTCGTCCAGCGCTTTCGCCGCCGGGTTCAGTGCGGCGGCGAGTATCGCCGCGGCAATGAATCTTGAAACGGTCCGCCAGCCGGCCTTGGCAGCGCGCATGCCCTGATCTCCTTTGGCGCGAAGTTGCATGTGTGATTGTACGTAAGCACTGCAGGGTCCTCCAAATCGGCTGGAGTGCAGCCTGCAGGCTGCGGATTTGACGCTGTGCATACCGGCACCTAAGATGCCGCGCACATGTTTCAGGTGCGCTGCGGCGAAAACGCGTGCGCGCTGCCGCCAACCTTACGAATCGGGCGCGACCATGAGCAGAATCGATCGAGTTGAGATCCACGAATTCAGTTTCGAGCTGCGCGATCTCGGCTGGGACTCGGGCGGGTTCAATATCGTCTACCAGCCCGCGGGCAGTTTGCAGCTTTCCAAGTACGCGCTGGTGGTGTGCACCGAGGACGGCGGCCGCGGCGAGTATGTGACGCTCTGGGGTGGCACGCAGATGGCGCTCGGGCAGACGCTGGCGCTGGCGCCGCATCTGGTGGGCCGCGACGCGCACGCGCGGGAGAAGATCTACGACGACTTCAAGCGCGCGCACCGTCAATATGACCACATGGGGTTTGGCTGCATCGATATCGCATTGTGGGACTGGGCCGGAAAGCATTTCGACTCTCCGGTCGCGCGCCTGCTCGGCGGATACCGCTCGAGACTGCCGGCGTATGCATCCAGCTATCACGGCGACCGCAACGGCGGGCTTTCCTCGGCGCGTGACTATGTCGATTTCGCGCAGCACTGCCATGGCCTTGGCTACCGCGCCTTCAAGATGCACGGCTGGGGCGACGGCAATGTCGCCGAGGAATGCGCAGCCGTGCTGGCGCTCGGCAAGGCGCTGCGCGGCCGCATGACGCTGATGCTCGACCCGGCCTGCGAACTGCGCACTTTTGCCGATGCGCTCGCCGTCGGGCGCGCCTGCGACGAGGCCGGGTTCTTCTGGTACGAGGATCCGTTCCGCGACGGCGGCTGGTCGCAGTTCGCGCACAAGAAGCTCAGGCAGTTCATCCGCACGCCGCTGCTGCAGACCGAGCATGTGCGCGGGGTCGAGCCGAAGGCGGATTTCATCGTCAATCAGGCGACCGACTTCGTGCGCGCCGATCCGGAATACGATCTCGGCATCACCGGCACCATGAAGATCGCGCACCTCGCCGAGGCGTTCGGACTCGACGTCGAGATCCATGCCTCCGGGCCCGCGCACCGGCATTGCATGGCGGCGATCCGCAATACCAATTTCTACGAGGTCGCGCTGGTCGGCCCGAAGTGCCCGAATGCCATGCCGCCGGTGTACACCTGCGGCTACAGCGATCAACTTGACGGCGTCGGCGAGGACGGCTGTTTCCCGGTGCCCGGCGGTGCGGGGCTGGGCGTGCACTACGATTGGGAGTACATCGACCGCAACCGCACGCGGCTGCACGTGTTCGACTGAACCGATGGGACAGCGGCATCCGGAGCGAGCGCCGGCGAGGTGGCGGTCGTGCGCGCTCAACGGCGGACTGGTCCTTGCGTCGCTGGTCGTCGGCGTGCTGGCGATCGAAGTCGGTTCGTGGATCTGGGTGGAGCATCTCAGGCCGAAGCATCTGACGCAGTGGGAGTTCCGTGCTTCCCAACCACCGCCGTATCATGACGCGCCTTATTTCAGCGAAGAATTCCTGGAAGAATCGCGTTCCTCCATCGCCGGCACGGTAGGCGATATCGTTGAACTGCGGGACTTCAGCGGCCGTTACTTCAACGTACGCGGCGGATTCCGCGTGACCACCGACACACCACAGTATCCGGAACGGCGGGTGCTGATGTTCGGCGGCTCGACGCTGTTCAGCCAGGAAGTGCCGGACGATCACACAATTGCAAGTTACTTGCAGCGGCTGCTGAATGCGGAAGGCGTGCGCTGGGAAGTGCGCAACTACGGGCTGCCCGGGATGAACTCGCGCCAGCAGACGCTGATCCTGCACAGGGCGCAGCTGCGCCGGGGCGACATCGTCGTCTACTATCACGGCGTGAACGACATTTATTACACGGTGTTCGGCGGTTCCCGGGAAGGCTGGGTACAGGGTGTGCCCGCAGTGCGTCCAGTACAGAAACTCAGCCCGCTGCACCGGCGCCTGTACGCGTTGCACCAGCGATTCAGTGATCACAGTTACGCCGCGGAAGTCGCGCTGGACGTGTTCAATCGCGCAAAGCCCTCCACCGTCACCGAGGCGCAGACGCTCGCGCGCAACGCGGAGATCGCAGTGGAGGTGTTTCGCGAGAGCGTCGCCGCGGCGGCCGCGCACGCGTCGCAGGCCGGCGCAGAATTCGTACACTTTCTGCAGCCGCAGGTATTCGCGAACAACCAACTGACGCTGTACGAAAGTGAACTGGTCGCCAATCCGCTCGGCACCGCGCCGGGCGTAGAGACGGCGTTCCGCCACGGTTATCCGCTGTTGCAGAAGGCGGGCGAGGAACTCGCGCGGCAGGGGATCGCCTATCTCGACATCGCGGACACGCTCGACCGGCGGCCTGCAGGCGAGGAAGTGTTTCTCGATTTCTGCCACGTGAACCATCGCGGCAACGAACTGATTGCCGAGCGCATGATGGACGTCTATTTCCGCGGGCGACTTGCCCACTGACTGCGGCAGGTTCAGTCCGGCTCGAAAGTGCCCCGGTAATCCCGGCCGAGTGCAGCGTCCTGCTGCTGCTTGAGCAGAAAGCAATTGCCGCACACCAGCACTTCGGCGTCGGTACCCATGAAGCAGCGGAACGCATCTTCGGGCGTGCAGGCGATCGGCTCGCCGCGCACGTTGAAGCTGGTGTTGACCAGCACCGGGCAGCCGGTGCGCTGCTTGAAGCGCGACAGCAGCGCATGGTAGCGGGGATTGGTTTCGCGGTGCACCGTCTGGACGCGCGCTGAATAATCGACATGCGTTACGGCCGGAATCGTGCTGCGCGGCACGTTCAGCCGGTCGATGCCGAACAGCGCCTGATCGGCATCGCTGATCTCGCGACGGCGCCGGCTGGCGATATCCGCGACCAGCAGCATGTAAGGGCTGTCGCAGTCCAGCTCGAACCAGTCTTCCAGGTCTTCGCGTAGCACCGACGGCGCGAACGGACGGAACGACTCGCGGTACTTGACCTTCAGGTTGAGCAGTTTCTGCATCGCCGGCGAGCGCGGATCGCCGAGAAACGAGCGGTTGCCGAGCGCGCGCGGGCCGAATTCCATGCGGCCCTGGAACCAGGCGACCGCTTTCTCTTCGGCCAGCGCATCCACGGTGGCGTCGAGCAGCGTGTCGTCGTCCAGCACGGTGAAATGTGCGCCCGCCTCGCGCAGCCGGTACTCGATTTCGCTCTGGGCAAACTGCGGCCCAAGGTAGCTGCCTTGCATGCCGTCCGGTGCGCGCGGCACGATCCGCGGCTGTTCGCGATAGAGATGATAGGCAGCGAGCGCGGCGCCGAGTGCACCGCCGGCATCGCCCGCCGCCGGCTGAATCCACAGGTTCTCGAACGTGCGCTCGCGCAGCACCTTGCCGTTTGCCACGCAGTTCAACGCGACGCCGCCCGCCAGACACAGGTTTGCTATCCCGGTTTCCGCTGCCAGCGCGCGGGTCAGTCGCAGCACGATCTCCTCGGTTACCTGCTGGATCGACGCCGCCAGGTCCATGTGCCGTTGCGTCAGCGGTTCGTCCGGCTGGCGCGGCGGGCCACCGAACAGCGTGTCGAACCTGTGACTGGTCATCCGCAACCCGGTGCAGTAGTCGAAATACGACTGATCGAGTCGGAACGTGCCGTCCGGCTTCAGGTCGATCAGGTGATCGAGAATCGCCTGGGCGTACCGCGGTTCGCCGTAGGGCGCCAGCCCCATCACCTTGTATTCGCCGGAATTGACCTTGAAGCCGGTGTAATAGGTAAAGGCGGAGTAGAGCAGGCCAAGCGAATGCGGGAAGTGCAGTTCCTTGATCACTTCCAGACGGTTGCCGCGGCCGATGGCGACGCTGGTGGTGGCCCACTCGCCGACGCCATCCATGGTCAGTACTACCGCCTCGTCGAACGGCGATGGAAAGAATGCGCTCGCCGCGTGGCTGAGGTGGTGTTCAGAGAAGAGCAGACGCGTCTGCCAATCGAAATCCGCGTGGTAGCGCTGGAATTCCCGCCGCAGCAGATCCTTCTGGAACAGCTTCTCGCGCAGCCACAGCGGAATCGCCATGCGGAATGAGCGGAATCCGCGCGGCGCGAATGCGACATAGGTCTCGAGCAGGCGTTCGAACTTGAGAAAAGGCTTGTCGTAGAACGCCACGAAATCGACGCCGTCCAGTCCGATTCCTGCCTGTTCCAGGCAGTAGCTGATCGCCTGACGCGGGAAACGCGCGTCATGCTTGGTGCGCGAGAAGCGTTCTTCCTGCGCTGCGGCGACGATCTCGCCGCCGTCGATCAGCGCGGCCGCGCTGTCGTGGTAGAAGGCTGAAACGCCGAGAATGCGCACCCGCAGACCGTGACGTTCAGAAGATGGTGTAAATGAAAGGTGCGACCGCGGAACCCTTGGCGAGCACCAGCACACCACCGAAGATCAGCATCATCACCAGGATCGGCAACAGCCAGAATTTCTTGCGTGCCCGCAGGAAGGCCCAGATTTCTACCAGGAAGCTCATCCGTGATTGCGGGGCTAGAACTGGTTGCGCAGCGATTCGCTGGCCGGCCCGGGCGGCTTGCGCTCGATCCAGTACGACCGGGCTTCGCGATCGAGCCGCAGCCGGAGCGGGTCTTTGCCGAACGCGCGCATGAGCAGTCCGGTGGGCAGCACGCTGAAAAAAAACAGCAGGCCGAGCACCAGCGGGCTGACCACGTGGTGCAACCCGGTGCCGATCCGGAACCACAGCCGGTTCAACGGTTTGAGGGTGACCGGCAGCAGGAAGGCCAGCACAACGAACACACCGGCGATCGCCAGCGACCAGAGCCGTGGCGGATTGCCGCCGAACAGCGGCCAGCATCCGACGATGGCGAACACCACGGCGAACACGATTCCGAAACTGCGTTCCGAACTGCGTGCGGTGTCTTCTTCGCGCGAAAACGATTCGTGCAGGTTTTGACGGCTTTTCATGGCTGGATGGTTGGAATCACTCCGCAACTCCGCCTGCAGCCACCGTGCAGCGGCAACCGGGCGCAGTGTCGAATCGGAC
>DATKEK010000301.1:0-2990 GCA_035512195.1 Burkholderiales bacterium | reverse complement strand
CTACACGTGTTTAAGGATGGCGCCTCGGTGGCATTTGCGCTCACGGGTAACGAGGGTCTGGTCGGGATTTCGCTGCTCATGGGCGGAGGCGGGGTTACGACGAGCAGTGTCATCGTGCAAAATGCCGGTCACGCCTACCGGTTGCGAGCGGACATCCTGATGCAGGAATTCCAGCGCGGCGGGCATTTTCAGCACTTGCTGCTGCGCTACAGCCAGGCGCTGATCACCGAGATTGCACAGTGTGCCGTGTGCTACCGGCATCATTCGCTCGACCAGCAGTTCTGCCGCTGGCTGCTCATGAGCCTCGACCGGTTGCCTGGCAACGAGATAGCCATGACCCACGAGCTGATCGCAAACACGCTGGGCGTGCGTCGCGAAGGCGTTACCTCTGCGGCGGCGCAACTGCAAAGGGACGGCCTGATTCATTACCGGCGCGGCCACATCACGCTGCTGAACCGTCCGGCACTGGAGCAGCGCGTGTGCGAATGCTACGGTGTGGTGAAGAAGGAATACTCACGCCTGCTTTGAATGCGGCCTCTCCGGTTCGCTATTAGCATGTTGCCCACTGGTCGACGCTCGATCGCACGGATCGCTCGATTTCGATTCCGGTTGTGAGGGTGCCGAAATCGCCCGCGCGGACGACGATACCCGAATAGCGTTTGCTTCGATCCCAGAACGGGTAGGTTCCGAGTGCGCCCGGGCTGGATACTCGTGTTCCGGGCGCGCAATTGAATGTCGCGCTCTGGCATTCGTGCCAGAGCCCGAATCCGTAGTGCCAGTCTTCGCCGAGCGCGGCTCCGCCGCCGATGCCGGAAAAGATCGGCGAGTAAACCATGTCGATGGATGCCGTATGGTCTGTCAGAAGCTGGCCCATGGAGGTTGCATCCAGCAACAATCCTGCTCTGAGCGCCTTGAGAAAGCCCAGGTAATCGTTTCCGGTGAAATGCATGCCGCCGGCAAGCGAAGGATTGGATGAAGACGGGTGGTCATAGTTCGATGCACCAAAGAGCCCGGTTTGTGACTTGAATTCCGCGACAATGACTTGCCAGCTTGCGAGATCGCGCGCCTCGACCGCCATGAGCCCCGCTACCTGCAGGTGAGCGCTGGCGTAGAAGAACTGCTGCCCCGGGGTAGTGCCATTGCCGTCGTTGGCCTCCGCGACGGTAATGACGCAGCTCTCGAAATCGGAACTCCCGTTTTCGAGACAGGCCGGATCGACCTGCAGACCGGAGGTGAAACTCAGCAGCTGCGCCAGGTTCATGCCGGTCAGCGGGTTGCTGCCAGTAATCGGCCAGCCTGAGATGTGATCCTGCGGCCGGTCCGACAGGGTCAGGTAGCCTTGCTCTACCAGCCGCAGGATGATGACGGCCGACACCAGCTTCGAGGCGGACTTGGATTCATAGGAAGTCTGCAGTGTGGAGTTTCCCCGGTTGAAGACGTACCTGCGCCCATCCCTTCTATCGACTGCAAAGGAAAAGTCCACTTCCGAGTCGACCTCGTCGAGCAAGCCGTCCATCTGTGCCTCGAGCGCGCTGGTTTGAGGGTTCGTACACGTCCCCACCCCAAACAGATCCGGATCGCCACCCGCACCGCCGCATCCCGTGATCAGCGCGGCGAGCAGCACTGGCGTTGCCCACGTCAGCCTCTGGTAACCGCGCCCGCGTTCTGATCCTATGTTTTCTGCTTTCATTTTTCCGCCGATCCTGGTCGTTGCCGCTGCACTGGCCAGCGCTGTGCCCGTGAACCGGTTGCCAGCGACAAGCTGCTGTCCGGTCGCAGGTCGCGGGCGACGCGGATCCAATGTGCGCATCATCCAATGCCGGCCGTCTTTCCTCTGTGCCTTAGCGAACATAGTCTCCTCGACCCGGAGCATCGCATCCGTGCGCTATCGAACATAGATGTCCCGTGCGCCCGGAGCTTAAGCGTAAGGGGACGTACGCAAGAATGCGCGCAGGGAACAAATGACCGATTGCGGCCGCGCAGCTATCGACCGACCTGGTGCAGCGTTCCGCCGTAGTGGACGACATAGAGTTCGCCGTCGTTACCCTCGCCGAACGAAGAGATGCTGAGGCCGGATGCGAAACCGCCGGTCAGCGTCAGCGTGGGAGAGGTCGTGTCGGCGATGTCGAAGATCCTGCCGGAGATAAAGTCGCCGAAAACGTAGCGGCCGGCGAGTGACGGATTCTGCGAGCCGCGATAGACGTATCCGCCGGTGACGCTTGTCCCGACGTTTCGGCCATATTCCGCGACCGGAGGCAGCGGATCCGGTTGTGTTCCGCAAAGCAGACCTGTGTCGCGCGTGCCCTCGAAGCAACGCCACCCGTAGTTTCCGCCGCGCTCGACCCGATTGACTTCCTCGAGCGCGTTCTGACCCACATCGGCGACCCACAGCAGGCCGGTCAGACGGTCGAAGCTCCACCGCCAGGGGTTGCGAAACCCGAAGGCGTATATTTCCGGGCAGTTTTGCGTGCCGGTGCCATCGGCACCGCATAGCGCGTTGCCGGTAAACGGATTGGTGGGTGGAATGCCATACAGAAAATCGCCGGTGGTGCCTTCGACATCGATGCGCAGCATCTTGCCCAGCAGCGTCGAGAGCAGCTGGCCGTTGCCGATGAGCCCGTGCTGGTCGTTGGCGCCGCCGCCGTCGCCGAGCCCCAGATAGAGCAAGCCATCCGGTCCGAACGCGAGGTTGCCGCCGTTGTGATTGCTCTCGGGTTTGTCGATTGTCATCAGGACGCGTTCGGATCCGGGGTCGAGCGTGAGGCCGGCGTCCTGTGTGATGAATTCCGCGAGACGCGACACCAGGCCGAGATCGGCGTCGAGGTGCGAATAGAACAGATACACGCGCGGGTCCGCCGGAAAATCCGGATGGAATGCCATGCCGAGCAAACCGGTCTCTCCGGCAGACGTCACGCCGGCCTGGATGTCCACGAATACGGCTGTTGCAGGCACGGCCGGGTCGTTGTCGAACACCCGCACCACGCCGGCCT
>DATKEK010000300.1:0-13023 GCA_035512195.1 Burkholderiales bacterium | reverse complement strand
TCGGTGCAGCACCTGCTCTGGTACGCCACCATGTTCAAGACGCTGGTGGTGCAGTCCGTGGTGGACTGACCCGGCCTGTTCCGGCGGCTCACGCCGCCGGATTCGGGTACCGCAACTGGATCTGCCTGATCTCCTCCAGCGTGGAGGCATCCAGTTCGAACTGCGCGCCGGCGATGTCTTCCTCGAGCTGCGCCATGGTGGTAGCGCCGATGATCGATGAGCCGAGGTACCAGCGGCTCGCAACGTATCCGAGCGCGAGCTGCACCAGCGTGATGCCGCGCTTCTTCGCCAGCGCGGCATACGCGTCGACCGCTTCCGAGACCATCGGCTTGCGAAAACGTATGCCGAGCGTATCGAACAGCGTGAAGCGCGCATTCGGCGGTTGCTTGCCGCCGATGTATTTGCCGGTGAGGATGCCTGCCGCCAGCGGACTGTAGGCAAGCAGCGTCATGTTCTGGCGGAACAGCGCTTCGGCGAGATCGTTGTCGACGTTGCGCGAGATCAGGCTGTAGCTGTTCTGCAGCGTCACCGGCCCGGGCACGCCGAGCTCTTTCGCCGCGCGGTGAAACTCGCACACGCCCCACGCGGATTCATTCGACAGTCCGTAATGGCGGACCTTGCCGGCCTTGATCATCGCCGCCATGCCCTCGACCTGTTCGTGGATCGAAGGGCCGCCCGGTTTTTTCTCCTTGGATGGATCGAACTGGGTTGCGCCGAAGTTCGGAACGTTACGCTGCGGCCAGTGGATCTGGTAAAGATCGATGTAATCGGTCTGCAGCCGTTGCAGGCTGGTATCCACTGCTTCCGCGATCACGCCTTTGGTGAGATCGGTGCGCCCGCCGCGAATCCAGTCGCGACGGCCCGGCCCGGCGACCTTGGTGGCGATATACTGCTTGTCGCGCTGCTGCTTCGCGAGCCAGGTGCCGAGATACTGCTCGGTGCGTCCTTGCGTCTTGCCATTCGGCGGCACCGGGTACATTTCCGCGGTGTCGATGAAGTTGATGCCCTGCGCGATCGCATAATCGAGTTGTGCGTGCGCCTCCGCCTCGCTGTTCTGCTCGCCCCACGTCATGGTGCCGAGGCAGACGGTCGAAACATTCATGTCGGTGCCGGGAAGGACTTTGTACTGCATGGCAGGCTCCGTTTTGACAACAAGGCCCACAGGGTAACCGAAACCCACGGTTGGCCGGACTTGCACGAGACGGCTCAGCCCGCGTCCCGTGTGAGGAATGCCAGCACCTCGCCCATCATCGCATTGATCGCCGCGTAGTCCTGCGGACGTGCCGCAAGAATCTGCGTTTCGGATTGAACATATTGCGCCGGCATCAGCTCTCCCCGACAATTTTCGACCAGATCGCGCGCACTCTCGGGCGTGGTTTCGAGATGGAACTGCAGACCGGTGACACGTTGGCCGAGCTGGAACGCCTGGTTCTCGCAGGCGGCACTGCGCGCGCGATGCACCGCGCCCTCCGGCAGGTCGAAGGTTTCGCCATGCCAGTGGAAGGCCAGCGTTTCCGCGGGGAACGGAAAGCACGCCTGGCCTTCGGCCGCCTTCGCGCGGTAGACCGGAAACCAGCCGATCTCTTTCTCCTTTGCCGGATACACGCGCGCACCCATCGCGTTCGCAATCAGTTGCGCGCCGAGGCAGATGCCGACCACCGGCTTGCCGGCTTCGATTGCCTGCCGAATGAACCGCTTTTCGGCAATGAGCCACGGGAACTCGCTCTCGTCGTTCACGCTCATCGGCCCACCCATCGCCACCAGCAGGTCGATGTCGCTGACCGCGGGCAGCGCGGCATGTTCGAAGAACCTGGTCGCGGATACCGTGGCGCAGCGCTCGCGCAGCCAGTCCTCGATGCTACCAAGCCCTTCGAACGGGACGTGCTGAAGATAGTGCGCGTGCATGAAGGTCTCCTGGAAGCTCGCCATTTCCGCATCCCACGCGTCGGCTCGATATCAGCTTGATACCGCGAGCATGCCGCTGGCGCAAGCGATCCTCGCGATCCGGACTTGCTGGCAAAGTTCCCGTCGGGCGATCATGGTGCAGATTCCCGCGTCAGCACGCGGAGTTAGAGGAGATCGTGATGGACTTTGTCCGTGAACTTGAAATCGCGCCCGGCAACCCGTCCGCATTCTGCGGCGATGGCTGGCTTCCGGCGCGAACTTCGTTTGCTTCTGTCAACCCCGCAACCGGCAAGCCGATCGCGGAAGCCGGGCGCGCCGGAGCGACCGAACTCGAGCAGGTCCTCGCCGCCGCCCACGAGAGTTTCCTGCGCTGGCGCGAAGTGCCGGCGCCAAAGCGCGGCGAGTGCGTGCGCCGCATCGCCGATGAACTGCGAAGGCACAAGGACGCGCTCGGCAGCCTGGTGGCACTGGAAAACGGCAAGATCAAGCAGGAAGGCGACGGCGAAGTGCAGGAGATGATCGACATCGCCGACTTCGCGGTGGGCCAGTCGCGCATGCTCTACGGCAACGCGATGCACTCGGAGCGCGCGCAGCACCGGCTGTACGAGCAATGGCACCCGCTCGGCGTGGTCGGCGTCATCACCGCGTTCAATTTTCCGGTCGCCGTCTGGGCTTGGAATGCATTCATTGCCGCGGTGGCGGGCGACACGGTGGTGTGGAAGCCTTCGCCGAAGACACCGCTCACCGCGATCGCCGTGCAGCGCATCGTCGAGCGTGTGATGCGCGACGCCGGCCATCTCGGCGTGTTCTCCCTGCTGCTTACCGACGACGACGCTATCTCACAGCAGCTCGTCGCGGATCCCCGCGTTCCGCTGGTCTCCTTCACCGGCTCCAGCGCAGTCGGGCGCCGCGTCGCACAGCAGGTCGCGCAGCGCATGGGCCGCTGCCTGCTCGAATGCTCGGGCAACAACGCGGTGATCGTCGACGAAACCGCCAACCTCGATCTCGCGCTGCGGGCGGTGGTGTTCGGCGCCGTCGGCACCGCCGGGCAGCGCTGCACCACCACGCGGCGGCTGATCGTGCACGAATCGCGCAGGGAGGAAGTGGAAAAGCGGCTGATCGAGGCCTACGCCCAGATTCGCATCGGCGACCCGCTCGATCCGAAAACGCTGATGGGCCCGCTGATCGACGAGCCCGCGCGCGAAGGGTTCCGCCGCGCGGTTGCCCGCGTCCGCGAACTCGGCGGCGAGATCCTCTGCGGCGGGGAGACACTGGACAACCGGCTGGGTTACTTCGTGCAGCCGACGCTCACCCGCGCCAAGAACCACTGGGACGTCGTTCAGCAGGAAACCTTCGCGCCGATCCTGCATGTCATGGCCTACCGCAGCTTCGACGAGGCGATCGCGCTCAACAACGCGGTGCCCCAGGGCTTGTCTTCGGCGCTGTTCACCGAAAGCCTCCGCCACACGGAGCAGTACCTGTCGGCGGTGGGCAGCGACTGCGGCATCGCCAATGTCAACGCCGGCACCTCCGGCGCGGAGATCGGCGGCGCCTTCGGCGGAGAGAAGGAAACCGGCGGCGGCCGCGAGGCCGGTTCGGATGCATGGAAAGCCTACATGCGCCGCCAGACCAACACCATCAACTGGAGCCTCGACCTGCCGCTCGCGCAGGGCATCGAGTTCGTCGCCGGAAATCGTCGCGCGTGACACTCGCGCGCCCTCAATAGGAAACATTCCCATCTATTGCTATGGCCCAGGGTAAATCGGTGGGCGTCTGGCCCGCTAATTGCACACAATTCAGGGACTTGGATTCGACCCCCACTTGCACAACGGGAGATTCGCTGAAATCTATGGGACCGCTAGTCGTGGAAGCGCTCAAAAAAATGCGCCCGGATGCCGGTTGCATGCGCTGCGGCCGCGCCTACACCGGGTCGCTCGAGCGAACGGTGATGTGCGTTCGCCCCGCCCCGCACGGCGGGCCCTGCGGCGGCCGGATCACCTGGCGCGGCAGCCCCGAGGACTGGACGGAATGCCCTCAGTGTTCCGGAACAGGGATCGACCGGGGCCAAACCTGCACCAACTGCCACGGCGACGCCTGGCTGATGGGCAAACGCTGAATCGCCCCATCCCTGACAATTTTCGTCACTATCCAAGCCCGGCCGCTTATGCGGCCGGCTTTTTTTGTACCCTCAAAACAGCGGCAGTAAAAGCTGGTCGCGACCCTCCCGGGAATCCAGAGCACCTGTCGGCGACGGTATTGCGTTCGCCGCCCGCGCGTACTCCGAGCAGACGCAGCCGGCGCCCAAGCAACTCCTTCTTCAGGCATCGGCCGGCAGCCTGCCGGATCGCCTGCGGTTCCCGGATGTGCGCAGGCAACGTCGTTTCCCGGGTCACGATCCTGAAATCGTCGTAACGCAGCTTCACCCCGATGGTTTTCGCGGCGTAGCCTTTGCGCAGCAGGTCGGCGGCAAGCTGTTCGCACAGGCGCGTGAAGATCGTGCCTAGTTCCTCGCGGTCGCGCCTGGCGTGCAGGTCGCGCTCGAAGGTGGTTTCGCGGCTGATCGACTTCGGCTCGCTGAAGGTAACCACCGGCCGCTGGTCGCGGCCGTGCGCAGCCTCGTGCAGCCAGGCGCCGAAGTTGGCGCCGAACTGTTCGATCAGCCACTGCCGGTCCGCCGCGGCGAGTTCGCCGATGGTGCCGATGCCGAGCAACTCGAGCTTCGCGTTCGCTTTCGGGCCGATACCGTTGATGCGGCCGACGGGCAGCGGCCAGATACGCGAGGGAATATCTTCCAGCGTCACGACAGTCAGCCCGTCCGGCTTGTCGAGCTCGGAACACAGCTTGGACAGCAGCTTGTTCGGGCTCAGTCCGATAGAGCAACTCAAACCGGTTGCATCGCGCACACACGACTTGATGCGCTGCGCGACGGCGCGCACTCCGGCATGCGCATCCGCATCGGTTGCATCCCGCACGCCCGGCACATCGCTGAGGTCAATATAGATTTCGTCGATGCCGCGGTCTTCGATCAGCGGCGCGATCCCGGCGACCGCAGCCTTGAACTGCCGTGAGTACTTGCGGTATTGGTCGAAGTCGGCCGGCAGCAACACCGCATCCGGCGCGAGCGCGGCCGCTTTCATCAGGCCCATGCCCGAGCGCACGCCGAGCGCGCGGGCTTCGTAGGTTGCGGTGGTGATGACGCCGCGGCCCGCATAGTCGCGCAGTCGCGCGAACCCGCGCGTGCCATCGGGCTGCAGCACCGGCTGGTGCGTGCGCCGGCCGCCAACCACCACGGCCTTTCCACGCAGTTCCGGATAGCGCAGCAATTCGACCGACGCATAGAAGGCGTCCATGTCGAGATGGGCGATCCAGCGTCGCGGCGCGAGCTTCTCTGCGGAGGTGGAGGAATTAGCCGTTATCATGTCGCCCCAGTGCATCGAAGCATACCGCTTCGCGTCGAACCGAAGGCAACCGTGTTCAAGATCTTCTCGCCGCTCTACGCCCGCGCCATGCAATGGTCGCGGCACCGCCACGCGCCGTGGTACCTGGGCGGGCTGAGTTTCGCCGAGTCGTCGTTCTTTCCGATTCCGCCGGATGTGATGCTGGCGCCGATGAGTCTCGCGCAACCGCGGCGGGCATGGCTGTTCGCGCTGATCACCACACTGGCCTCGGTCGCGGGCGGGCTGTTCGGCTATCTGATCGGCACGTACGCTTTTCACCTCGTCGAACCGCTGATCCGTGACGGCCGCTACTGGGAAAGCTACCTCACCGCGCAGGAGTGGTTCGACCGCTGGGGCTTCTGGGCGGTATTCCTGGCCGGCTTCTCGCCGATTCCCTACAAGGTATTCACCATCGCCGCCGGCGCGGTGTCGATGGCCGTACTGCCGTTCGCGATCGCCTCGTTCTTCGGCCGCGGCGCACGTTTCTTTCTGGTAGCCGGCCTGATGGCACTCGGCGGCGCGCGCATGGAAGCCGCGCTGCACCGCTACGTCGACTGGCTGGGCTGGGCGACGGTCGCGATCGCCGTCGTGGTCGTGTTGATGATCAACGGCACGGGCTGACGCTGAACGAGTAGCAACATCGCGGCTTATCGTTTCGGTAGTGCCCAGTCAGACAGGAGCACGATGGCTCCGCAAGCAGAAGCTTTCCTGTAGTAATGCTCGTCCGCTGTCACAAGGAGCGCTCGCTTCTCCTCCAGTGCGACCGCGTGATACAGCGTGTCGAACAAATGATGGTCCAATTCGCGCGCCAGATCGTATGCCGTCAAATACGCCTGCGGTGTGTCATGCGCGGGAATGCCGAGCGCGTACAGATCAGTAATGTCGTCAGCCGCGGTCGCCGGGCTCAACCGGGTGAGCACAGCCGCGACCTCTGCCAGCCAGTGTGGCGGCTGAATCAGCGAGACAGCACCGTCGCGAAACGCCGAAAGCAGGGCGAGAGCCGTCGATGTATCGTTCTCGTCCTCCCGATCTGCCAGAAGCCATTTAACAATAACGCTTGCGTCGACCACAAGCCGCACTATGCGCGGCCTTCTGCCCTGGCCTTGCGGATTACTTCCGAGCTTGCCGATGGACGTCGCGAACGCCGCGCCAACAGTCCCTCGATGGCCTTGGCGCGACGCTTTTGCAGCGCACGCTCTTCGACCGCACGGATCATCAGCTCAGCGATCACCTGACTTTTGTTCTGGCCCGCAAACTCTTTGTTGAACCGGTCCCTGACATCGTCCGGCACGCTGAAGTTAACGGTAGCCATCCGATCACCTTTGTTGAACATTTCAACAAAGGCATTCTCGACCTGGCCAGTTACGATGTCAAGCTACCCCTCCCGCGCCAGCTGCCAGACGCAAAGGGCAAAGGCGCTTCCAGCCATCAGGATCACGCGGACACCCTGACGGCGGAGCGCGACCACCGTGATTCGGTTCCTGATCCTGTACATGCCTGAGTATCGAGCCCGGATCAGTTCCGCGCCGCCCGCGCGGCGATGCGTTTCAGTTCCGCCTGAATATCCGCCTCCGGCAGCCAGCTGCCGTTCAGCATCACGCCGGCGCGCTTCTGCACGTTGGCCACGCTTTCCAGAGGGTTGGCTTCGAGCAGGATCAGGTCGGCGCGCTTGCCGGTCGCCACAGTGCCGAACTCGTTCTCCTCGCCGAGAAATTTCGCCACGTTCACGTTACCGGTCGCCAGCGCCTGATACGGCGTCAGGCCCGCATCGACCAGCATGCGCAACTCGTGGTGCATGGAGAATCCCGGAGCGTTGAACAACTGTGGCGCGTCCGAACCCAGCAGCAAACCGGCGCCCTCGTCGTGCAGCGCCTTGATCAGCTTCCTGCGGATGTCGACGAAACGCTTCGCGACTTCAGGGTCGTAACCCGCATCCGCCACGAACTCCTTCTTGCGCTGCACCCACTGCCTGACGGTTGCCGGCGGCAGGTACTGCATTTCAGGGCGCCTTCCGAGCGCTTCCGCATCCGGCTCCGGCAGCGCGAGATGCTCGATGAAGCTTTGCGTGGGCACGTTCCACACGCCTGCGTCGCGCGTGCGCCGTGCGACCGGCACGATCTTCGCGTCGTCGACATCCGCGACCAGGTTGATGCCGAAGAACACCGGCGCCTCATTGGCAAGGCGCGAACCGTCGTGCAGCAGCGGCCGCATGTATTCGTCGAGGTGATCGACCGTGACTTGCCCGGCTTCCAGCGCGCGCGGCAGTCCGTACAGATACGAGACATGCCCCGCGAAATCGATCCCGTGCTGGCGCGCCGCTTCGACGATCGCGTCGAAGCGCGCCCGGTCGAGTCCGGGGTGGATCTTCAGGAAGTCGTAACCCGCCCTCTTCTGCTCCGCCACCATTGCCCGTCCCGCGGCGGGCGAAGCGACGGAGTTCCCGTTCAGCGACGGGCCGGAAGTGTAAATGCGTGGAGAGACGATCTCACCGCGCGCAGCCCGCTCGCGCAGTTGCAGATGCTGTGGCGCGCCCAGCATGCCGCGCGCAAAGGTGATGCCGTTCGCGGCATAGAGGAACAGCACGTCGAGCGCTTCCTGCTCGTTGCGCGGGCGCGGCGGAATGTGCGCGTGCATCTCGGCAAGCCCCGGCATCAGGTAACGCCCGCGGCCGTCGATGCGCTGGGCATCCTGCGGCACGCGCACGCGGTCCGACGGCCCCATTTCCGCGATGCGCCCGTCGCGGATGACCACCGTCTGCGACGCGATCACGCGCTCGCGATCCATCGGTACGACGTTCACGTCGACGATTGCATGTACAGCAGCGGATGCCGGCGCCGCCCAGGCGAACGGCGCGAACAGGATGACGGAATACAGAACCGCGAGTCGCTTCAGCATAGGTACGCTCCCCTATCGACACGAGGTGTGACCCCGCGCGCGCGAAGCGGTTCCGCCGGTGCGCCGCTCAGTCGTAATCGACCGGCGTCGCGTGCCAGCCTTCGGCGTGCTTCTCCCAGTAGCGGGTTCGCAGCCGCAGCGAGATGGATCCGGGCTTGCCGCCGGAAACGCGCTTGCCGTCGACCTGCGAGACCGGCATCACGCCGCCAGCGGTGGTGGCGCAGAATACTTCATCGGCATTGCGCAGGTCGTCCGCGGTGATTCGTCCGAGCCGCACCGGAATTCCGAGTTCGTTGCACAGTTCGAGCACCGACATGCGGGTGATGCCTTCCAGCGCGCCGCGGTCTGGCGACACCACGGTGCCGCCGATCACCGCGAACACGTTGAAGCCCGGGCCCTCGGTGACGTAGCCGTCCGAATCGAGCAGCACGGCATTGTCCGCGCCGGCGTCCTGCGCCTCGAACAGTCCGCGCGTCATGTCGCCCCAATGATAGTTCTTGATCGTCGGATCGACGCTCGCCGCCGGAATGCGCGGTGTTTTCGCGACGATCAAATGCGCGCCGCGCTCCTGCATCTCCGGCGGCATCACCCACACCCACGGAATCACGAACGCAAAGAAACGGTTCACGCAGTACGCCGGATGCCGCGGCTTGCCCGGTGCCGGCGTGCCGCGCGTACAGAGCATCGCGGCGTAGGCGTCGCGCTGCCCGGTGGCACGCACGCAGTCGTGCAGGATCTGCGCGATCGTTTCGCGGCCGAACGGCAGCGACATGCGCAGCCCCTTCATCGACGCAGTGAAGCGGTCGAGATGGTTCTCGAGCCGGAAGAAGTTGCCGCGCCAGACGTGCGCGACGTCGTAGGTCACGTCCGACCGCACGAAACCCCAATCGGTGATCGGAATGCCGGCCTGCTCGATCGGCACGAAACGCCCATCTGTCCACGCCGCGCCTTGCGGCCACTGCCCGGCGGCCGGGCGCACGTCACGCAGTTGCTCGACGACTGCCATGGTGGTCTCCTCCACTTTGGAATGACGCAGCTTAGCACCGCCCGGCAATGCGGCCTTGCCGCACTGCAGCGACGACGCGCGATGAGGCATGCGCTGGGTGACCTGCAGTTTCTTTGATAGGCTCACGCTCTTTGCGCAGGCTCCGCTTGCCAACATGCTGTTCCGGCTGGCGGACCACTCAGGGGAAACAGAATGACCGACGCAGCTTACGACAAGGATATCCTCCCGGCCGGCATCCGTTCCCGCTTCGTGCGCAATGTCAACGGCCTGACGATGCACGTGCTGGAGGCCGGATTCGAGGGAAAAGGCCGGCCGCTGGTGCTGATGCTTCACGGCTTTCCGGAACTCGCCTACAGCTGGCGCAAGGTGATGCTGCCGGTCGCGCTGGCGGGCTTTCACGTGATCGCGCCGGACCAGCGCGGCTACGGGCGCACCACAGGCTGGGACTGCGACTTCGACGGCGACCTCGATTCGTACCGCATGCTGAACCTGATACAGGACGCGCTGGCGCTGGTCTATGCGCTCGGCTACCGCTCGGTGCATACGCTGGTCGGCCACGACTTCGGCTCGATCGTGTCCGCCATGTGTCCGGTGGTACGGCCTGACGTGTTCCGCTCGGTGGTGCTGATGAGCGCGCCGTTCGGCGGCCCGCCCTCGCTGCCGTTCGACACCGTGAACAATCCGCCGCGCGCTTCGACCGGTCCCGACATCCACACGGCGCTCGCCGCGCTGCCGCGCCCGCGCAAGCATTACCAGTGGTACTACTCCACGCGCGAGGCGGACGCCGACATGCACGACTGCCCGCAGGGCATCCATGATTTCATGCGCGCCTACTACCACCACAAGAGCGCCGACTGGACGGAGAACAAGCCGGTCCCGCTCGCCGCGTGGAGCGCGGAGGAACTCGCGAAGATGCCGACCTACTACATCATGGACCTCGACAGGAACATGGCGGAAACGGTCGCGGAAGTGATGCCTTCCCCCGCCGAGATCGCGGCGAACCAGTGGCTGCCGGACGAGGAGCTGCGCGTATACAGCAGCGCGTTCGCGCGCACCCGGTTCCAGGCATCGCTCAACTGGTACCGCTGCATGACCAGCCCGAAATACATCGCCGAACTGCAGGTGTTCGCCGGCCGCACGATCGACGTGCCGTCGATGTTCATCGCCGGCAAGAGCGACTGGGGCATCTACCAGAAACCGGGCGGCGACATCCGCAAGATGCAGGAGGACGCGCTGACGCGAATGGACGGCGGCCTACACCTGCTGGATGGCGCGGGCCACTGGGTGCAGCAGGAACAGCCGGAAGCGGTCGCACAATTACTGGTGCAGTTCATTCGACGACAGAAAGAAAAGCAATGAGCGGATTCACGGAATTCGAGCAATACGACGCGCTGGGGCTGGCCGAACTGGTCCGGCAAAAGGAAGTAAAACCCGAGGAGCTGCTCGAAGCCGCGATCGAACGCGTCGAACGGCGCAATCCGGCGATCAATGCCGTCACCATGGAGCTCTACGACTACGCGAGGAAAGCGATTGCCGATGGGCTGCCGGACGGTCCATTTCGCGGCGTGCCCTACCTGATGAAAGATCTCACCTCGGCGATCGCCGGCGTGAAGATGACGCGCGGCTCGAAGTTCTTCGCCGACACCCCGCCCGCGGCCGCGGACAGCGAACACATGAAACGCCTGCGGCGCGCCGGACTGGTGATCTACGGCCGCACTAACACCTGCGAGCTCGGACTGTCGCTCACCTGCGAACCGCAGTTGCACGGGCCGACGCGCAACCCGTGGAACACCGCGCACATCTCCGGCGGCTCCAGTGGCGGCGCCGCCGCGGCGGTCGGCGCGCGCATGCTGCCGGTCGCGCATGCCTCGGACGGTTTCGGTTCGATCCGCGCACCCGCCGCGTGCTGCGGCGTGGTTGGATTGAAACCGACGCGCGGCCGCAACACCTTCGCGCCGTTCATGGGCGAAGGCCTCGCCGGCTGCTCCACCGAGCACGCGGTGAGCCTCACCGTACGCGACAGCGCGGCACTGCTGGATGCAACGCAAGGTGCCGGCCCCGGCGATCCGTACGTCGCACCGCCGCCGGCGCGGCCCTATCTCGAAGCAACGCGCACCGATCCGGGCAAGCTGCGAATCGCCTGGACCGCCGCCGCACCAAACGGCGCGAAGATCGATCCCGAGTGCCGGAAGCTGCTGGAAGAAACCGCGAAGCTCTGCGCCGAACTCGGCCACCATGTCGAAGAGCGCGACCCGGAAGTCGACCGCGCGGCGATCGTACCGACCTTCGTCACCATCGCCGCGGCGAACACGGTGGTGAATCTCGCCAGCCATCCAAGCAAGGGGCGGCCGGCGCGCGAAGACGAAGTCGAGCGCATCACCTGGCTCACCGCGAAGAAAGGCGAAAGCATTTCGTCGGCGGATTACGTGCGCGCCACGCAGACCGCGCACCGCCTCGGTCGGCAGATGGCGGCCTTCCACGAAAACTGCGACGTGCTGCTCACGCCCGGCCTCGCCTCGCCGGCGGTCAAGCTCGGCTGGCTCGACATGATGATGGACGACGTGGATGAATACTGGCGGCGCGTGTTCGAGTTCTCGCCGTTCACCGTCTGGTTCAATCTCACCGGACAGCCGGGGATGATGCTGCCGCTCGGCCAGCATTCCGGCGGCCTGCCGCTCGCCGTGCAGCTCGTCGGCCGCTTCGGTGACGAAGGCACCCTGTTCCGCCTCGCCGCGCAACTGGAGAAAGCACGGCCGTGGATCGGGCGCAGGCCAGAGATCGCAGTCAGGGAGTAAGAAGCACAGAAACGTGCAAAAATGCTTTGGCAGCCCGGCCTGCTTGAGTGCGGCATTCGCCTATTCCGGGATTTGATCTTAGTTCAGGCGTGAAGCTTTGAGTCTAAGCAGCGAGTTCAAACCGCCGGGTCAGAAGTTCGAATGCGATCGGCTTGGTGACGGTGCGTCCGTTGACCGCCAGGAGTTCGGGAATTAGCACTTTGAGCTTTTCGACGAGAGCCTCTGCTGTGTCGGCTTCGGTTGCCAGCCCGGGGACGTCCTCGCTGGACGCGACCCAGACCTTCGCTTCTTCATCCCACACGGCATGAACGTAGTACGGTTTCTGCATGACAAGATTTCCAGGGTGTCTACGACGAGAAGACTAGCATTCCGCCCTCCTCACCGCCAGGCGCCAGACCGAACGGATGACTTGTTGCTCCGGGCAGGAGAGACGCGCAGGACGTGCAGCGGTTCAAGGCGATCCCCAGTGCGGCCGTGAATCGCCCTTGCCGAATGCGCTTCGGCCACCTTCAAGTGCGCTCATCCGTCATATTTGAACGACAGCATCACGCGCGTGCGATAGGCAACGATCTTTCCGCGTTCGACTTTCATGTCCATTTTCACCACTTCCGCGATGCGCAGGTCGCGCAGCGTCTTCGAGGCGGTCGCGACCGCGTTGGCTGCCGCGTCTTCCCAGGACTTGGCGCTGGTGCCGATGACTTCGGTTACCCGATAGACCGCTTCACCCGCATTCTTTGCCATGGTTTCTCCTCCTTGTCGGTTGTTTACGGTGGGGTTTGCCGTCGCAGCGCAAGCCGTTTCCATGCTACTCCAGGCGAGTTCCGGATGCTCAGGCCACACCGCATGTACGCGCTCCACGGTGATGAAACATCTCAGCAGCGCGCAAGGAATGACGCCAGCGTATGTGCGCGGGCGCGGGCGTGGGAGAGCGGTGGCCGTGTTTCGAATGCGCGAACACCTGCAGTTCGGCTGCCTGGACGTTGCT
>DATKEK010000299.1:0-18724 GCA_035512195.1 Burkholderiales bacterium | reverse complement strand
CGCCGACAGCCGCCGGCTGCATTCGCTGCTGATCGAGAGAGTCAAGGAAGAGAGCGAAGCCTAGTTTTGGCCGAAGCGTGAACGGGCGAATCACCAGGGCATCAATGCAGATAGAGCGATCCTGTTGAGGCCCTGTTTACGGTCTCTGCGCAACTTTGCGGCCTTTGCGCTGCGCCGGTCGTCTCGGCTTTCCCCCCGTGATTCAAGATTTCACTGAATTGCATCTCACGGTCCCCGGTCCCTGATGAGCTTGTCTCTTTAATGCCTGCAGTCATCGCCTTTCTGCTCGGCGCGGTTTCGGTTTTCGGCTACGCGCCGTTCTATCTCTATCCGCTTACGGTACTCGCACTCGCCGGACTGGCGATGGTATGGGTCCGCACGAAGGCCGCGCGTGCAGCCGCCGGGATCGGCTTGTGTTTCGGGCTGGGGCTTTTCGTCACGGGCACGAGCTGGGTCTATGTCAGCCTGCACGACTACGGCGGCATGCCGATGCCGATCGCGGCCGGCACCACACTGGCCTTCTGCGGTCATCTCGCGCTGTATCCCGCGGCAATCGGCGCACTGCTGCAGCGGGCGGGCGCGTCGCGGGCGGTGTCCCTGCTGGTTTTATTGCCTGCCCTGTGGAGCGCGGCGGAATGGGTGCGCGGGTGGATGTTCACCGGCTTCCCCTGGCTGGCGCTCGGCTATTCGCAGACGCCGGCGAGCCCGCTCGCAGGATACGCCGCGCTTTTCGGCGTCTACGGCGTGTCGCTGGTCACCGCGGCGGTTGCCGGCGCAATCGCGCTGACAGCGGAGCGGGATCTGATCCGGCGCCATCTTCCGGGTCGGCAGCGCGTGCGCGCGGTTTTGCTCGAGCGACCGATGTGGATCGCGGCCGCCCTGCTCGCCGTCGGTCTGGTGTTCAGCCTGTGGCAATGGACCGTGCCTCTTGACCGCGAGCCGACCACGGTCGCGCTGGTGCAGGGAAACATCCCGCAGGAGCTGAAATGGCGGCCGGAGCGCGCGCGGCAGACCCTGATCGACTATCTCGAACTGACGCGTACCACCGACGCAACGCTGGTGCTGCTGCCGGAAACAGCGCTGCCGATGTTCAACGCCGACCTGCCGCACGGGTATCTGGACATGCTGGCGGCGCATGTGCGCGCGAACGACGGCGACCTGTTGACCGGCGTACCCGAATACGCCGGGCCCGGGCGTTTCTATAACAGCGTGATCAGCGTGGGCAGCTCGCCGGAACAGAACTACCGCAAGGTCCACCTGGTTCCGTTCGGCGATTATTTCCCGCTGCGCGGCATGCTGGGCTGGTTCATGAACCTGCTCGATATTCCGATGTCGGACTTCTCCCGGGGCGATGCCGGTCAGCGGCCGATGGAAGTTGCCGGCCAGCGCGTGGCGATCAACATCTGCTACGAAGATGTGTTCGGAGAGGAGATCATCCGCCAGCTTCCGGAAGCGACCGTGCTGGCGAACTTCACCAACGACGCCTGGTGGGGCCGCTCGCTTGCCTCCCGGCAGCATCTGCAGATCGCGCAGATGCGCTCGCTGGAAACCGGGCGCTACATGCTGCGGGCAACCAACACCGGCGTTACCGCGATCATCGACGCACGCGGCCGCGTGAAAGCCGTCGCACCCGAGTTCGAAACCATGGTGCTGACCGGCGAGGTGGTCGGTTACCGCGGCGCGACTCCGTTCGTCCACTGGGGAAACCTGGCTTTCCTGGTGGTTGCCGGCGTAATGATCGGAGCCGGGTTCGCGAGCGGCAAGCACCGGCGGAATTGACCGGGATCATGGCGCAACGCCGGCCAGGACGATATAAACATCTGGAAGCCGGAACATCGGCGCCGACGTTACTGACGGAGCACATCATGGCAACAGAACTTGTCTGGAAACTCAAAACGGCATTCGCCGCCCTGCTGGTCGCTGCAATCTGCGCGCCCGCATACGCGCAACAGCAGATCATCGTCGATACCGGCTTCGTGGCGGACGCGCTGGATCGCGACGTGCTGATCTGGGACGTGCGCAGCGAGGAGGAATACCTGCGCGACCACATACCCGGCGCGGTGAACCTCGGCGAGATCGCGGCCGAAATGCGTCAGCCCGGCAGCGAGGACTACATCCCCGTGTCGCAGATCGAACGGATGCTCGGCGCGGCGGGTATCCATCCGCAACGCCGGATGATCCTCTACGGCAACAAGGCGCACACGTCGCCGTATTTCGGCTACATCACCATGCGCTGGTTGGGCGGCGGCGAAGAAGCCTACGTCTATCACGGCGGCATCGACGACTGGAAAGCCGCCGGCAAGCCGTTGTCCACGGTCGCCACCCGGCTGCCGCCGGTCGAGCTCAAGGCAGAACTGGATCCCGACGTACTGGTGTCGACGCGCGAACTCATGGCGAAGCTCGGCGACTCTTCGGTGCAGATCATCGACGCCAGGACCGTGCGCGAGTTCGATGGCGAGGACATTCGCGCGCTGCGCGGCGGGCACGTGCCGGGCGCGATCAACATCCCCTATGAAACCAACTGGATCGACGCTGACACGCCGCGCAAGCTGGCGCGCCGCATGGTGGACAACAAGGACGGCATGAACCTGA
Organism: Burkholderiales bacterium; assembly: GCA_035512195.1. Lineage (GTDB taxonomy): Bacteria > Pseudomonadota > Gammaproteobacteria > Burkholderiales > Eutrophovitaceae > DATKEK01. Next base: position 16,132 of record DATKEK010000299.1, on the reverse strand, counting down.
AGCCGCGCGAGGCGCTTGCAGCGATGTATGCCGGCCTCGACCCGGACAGGGAAACCATCGTTTACTGCCAGAGCGGCGTGCGCGCGTCCGAATCCGCCACCGTGCTCAAGGAGCTTGGATTCCGCAACGTGCGGGTCTACGACTCCTCCTGGCTGGGTTGGGGCAACACCTTCGAGGCGCCGGTCGAAAATGTCAGCTACTTCAACGTCTCGCGGGTCAACGCCATGATCAATGTCCTGCAGTCCCGCATCGACCAGCTCGAAGACGAACTCGCCGAACTGAAATCCGCGCGCGAGAAGAGTCGGCAAAAATAACGACTGTTCACGTACCAACAGAACAAGCAAAAGAACGACGCGAAGGCTTTTTTGTTTTTTTCGTGCGCCGCGAACGATCACCGCGGCGAAAACCCAGTAAAATGCGCGCTTTCGATCAGGGCTGCTAGCCTCTGATTATTCGGCATTTTTCGATGCGGACATTCCAGGACATCATTCTCACCCTTGCGCAGTACTGGGGCAGCCGCGGCTGCGCGATCCTGCAGCCATACGACATGGAAGTCGGCGCGGGGACGTTTCACACCGCGACTTTTCTGCGCGCACTCGGCCCTGAGCCGTGGAATGCCGCCTACGTGCAGCCTTCACGCAGGCCGAAGGACGGGCGCTACGGTGAGAATCCGAACCGGCTGCAGCATTACTACCAGTACCAGGTAGTGCTGAAGCCCTCGCCCGACGACATACAGGATCTTTATCTCGACTCGCTGCGCGCGCTCGGCATCGATCCGACCCGAAACGATATCCGCTTCGTCGAGGACGACTGGGAGTCGCCGACGCTCGGGGCATGGGGCCTCGGCTGGGAAGTCTGGCTGAACGGCATGGAGGTCACCCAGTTTACCTACTTCCAGGAAGTCGGCAGCATCGCCTGCAAGCCGGTTCTGGGCGAGATCACCTACGGACTGGAACGGCTGGCGATGTATCTGCAGGGCGTCGAGAACGTATTCGACCTGGTCTGGGTTCCCGGCGTTAGCTACCGCGACGTCTATCACCAGAACGAAGTCGAGCAGTCGAAGTACAACTTCGAACACTCGAACGTGAACTGGCTGTTCCAGCAGTTCAACGATTTCGAGTCGGAGTCCAAACGATTGATCGAAGCGGGGCTGCCGCTGCCGGCCTACGAAATGGTGATGAAGTGCTCCCATACCTTCAACCTGCTGGATGCGCGCGGTGCGATCTCGGTGACCGAACGCGCCGCATACATCGCCCGGGTACGCACGCTGTCGCGGCTGGTGGCGCAGGCGTATTACGAGGCGCGCGAGGCGCTTGGCTTCCCCATGCTCAAGACCGCGGCGGCTGCCTGAAATCATGAAGCAGACTCTGCTGGTCGAACTGCTCACCGAGGAACTCCCGCCGAAGGCGCTGCAGTCGCTTGGACTGACGTTCAGGAATGCGGTGATCGCCGGCCTCGCCGGCGCGAAGTTCATCGACGCGAAATCGGAACAAGCCGACGAGGTTCTCGCCACGCCCCGCCGGCTTGCGGTACTCGTGCGCGGCGTGGCCGCGATGCAGGCGGACCAAGAGGTGGAACGCAAGGGGCCTTACGTGTCGCAGGCGCTGGATGCGGGAGGCAAACCCAGCCAGGCGGTGCTCGGCTTCGCGCGCAGTTGCGGCGTCGAGATCGACGAACTGGAGAAGAGCATGGACGCCAAGGGCGAGCACTTCGTGTTCCGCAGCGTCAAGCGCGGCGAACCGCTGGACGAGCATCTGGCCGGCATCGTGACCCAGGCGCTGACGAAGCTGCCGACGCCGAAGATCATGCGCTGGGGCGACAGGGACGTGCAGTTCGTACGCCCGGTGCACGGCCTGATGCTGCTGCACGGCGATCGCGTGGTGCGCGGCGAGGTTCTCGGTATTGCCGGAAGCAACTCGACGCACGGACACCGTTTCATGGGAGAGGGCGCGGTCACCGTGCCGAATGCCGAGGCCTACGTGGAAACGCTCGCGCAGCGCGGCGCGGTCATCGCCGGTTTCCCGGAAAGGCGCAGAGCGATCGCCGACGCGCTGGCCGGCGAGGCGGCGCGGCAGAAGGCGGTGCTGAACAAGGACGAAGCGCTGCTCGACGAAGTCACCGCGCTGGTCGAGTTTCCGGCGGTGTACAGCGGGGCTTTCGAGCCGGAGTTTCTCGCGGTGCCGCAGGAATGCCTGATTCTCAGCATGAAGCAACACCAGAAGTATTTCCCCCTGTTCGACGCCGGGGGCACACTGCTACCGCGGTTCCTGATCGTCTCCAACCTGAAAACCGCCGATCCGTCCGACATCGTCCGCGGCAACGAGCGTGTATTACGCGCACGCCTGTCAGATGCGAAGTTTTTCTTCGACAAGGACCGCAAGCAGAGGCTGGCGGATCGCGTGCCGAAACTCGCGGATGTCGTATATCACAACAAGCTGGGCAGCCAGCTCGAGCGCATCGGGCGCATCCAGAAACTCGCCGGCCATATCGCGGAAAAACTCGGCGCCGACGTCGCCGCGGCGGAACGCGCGGCATGGCTGTGCAAGGCCGATCTGCTCACCGATATGGTGGGAGAGTTTCCCGAACTGCAGGGGCTGATGGGCATGTATTACGCGCGGCACGACGGCGAACCGGAATCCGTCGCCCGCGCCATCGAAGCGCATTACCACCCGCGCTTCGCCAATGACACCTTGCCCGAAGACAACGCCGGCGCCGCCGTCGCGCTCGCCGACAAGCTGGACGCCCTCACCGGGATTTTCGGCATCGGCCTTGCGCCGTCCGGGGACAAGGATCCGTTCGCACTGCGGCGCCATGCGCTGGGCGTGCTGCGCATCCTGGCGGAATCGCAACTTCCGCTGGATCTTCTGCAGCTGCTGCAGTTCGCACGCAGCCAGTTCCCGGGGGAAACGGTGGCAGAGAGCGTTGCGGCAGATCTGCACGCATTCATGCTCGAACGCCTGCGCGGCTATTTGCGGGAACGCGGCTTTGCCGCGGACGAAGTCGACGCAGTCGTCAGCCAGAGCCCACGGCGAATCGATCTGGTGCTGCCGCGTCTCGAGGCGGTGCGCGCGTTCAGGCGCATGCCCGAAGCGGAAAGCCTGGCCGCGGCAAACAAGCGTATCCGCAACATCCTGAGAAAAGCCGACGGCGCCCGCGGCGAGCCGGACGTGGCTCTGCTGCAGGAACCCGCCGAGCAGAAACTGTTCGGCGCGGTAAACACCCTGATACCGAAAGTGGACTCGTTGGTGGAGAATGAAGCCTACACCGACGCGCTGAAGCTGCTGGCCGGGGTGAAGGGCGAAGTCGATGCGTTCTTCGACGAAGTCATGGTGATGACCGAAGATCCGCTTACACGCGACAATCGCCTGGCCCTACTCGCCCGGCTCGAGCAGCTGATGAACCGTGTCGCCGACATTTCCCGTCTGGCGCCCTGAAGACCGGTGCCTGAGCGCAACACCGGCCGCGACATGATACGAATGGCAGGCCCCGGCCTCTTCGTTCAGTCCCCGGCATTCGGTCCCCGGAACCAAGTCGCATGAAACTCGTCATCCTCGATCGCGACGGCGTCATCAACCAGGACAGCGATCAGTTCATCAAGACCCCGGACGAGTGGAAGCCGATTCCGGGAAGCCTGGAAGCGATTGCAAAATTGAACCACGCTGGCTTCCGGGTGGTCGTGGCATCCAACCAGTCCGGTATCGGCCGCGGGCTGTTCGACATGGGGGCGCTGAACGCGATAAACGACAAGATGTATCGCGCGCTCGGCCAGGTCGGCGGGCGAATCGACGCGTTGTTCTATTGCCCGCACGCGGCCGAGTCGAATTGCGGATGCCGCAAACCGAAACCGGGAATGCTCCTCGACATCGCACAGCGCTTCAACGTCGACCTTGGCGGCGTTCCCGCGGTCGGAGATTCGCTGCGCGACCTGCAGGCGGCCGCGGCGGTTGACGCGCGGCCGATCCTGGTGCTCACCGGCAAGGGTACGAAAACACAACAGGCGGGCGGTCTGCCGGAGAACACGCTGGTGCATGCCGATCTCGCGGAAGCGGTGCAACGGATCATCGCATGAGCGCGGTCGCGGCTTTCGCGCAGTCACTGGTATTCGAGATCATCCGCTTCGTACTGACGGTGATCTTCTCGCTGATCTCGCTGCTCACCTTTCCATTCAAACCGCTCACCCGCTACCGGATCATCACCACCTGGTCCCGCGGGGTGACCGCGCTGGCGAGAACGCTTTGCGGCATCGACTACCGCGTGATGGGAATGGAGAACCTGCCGGCGGAGCCGTCGATCATCCTTTCCAAACACCAGTCCGCCTGGGAAACGCTCGCCTATCAGGTGATCTTTCCGCCGCAGGTCTGGGTGCTGAAGCGCAGCCTCCTGTTCATCCCCTTTTTCGGCTGGGGGCTGGCCATGATGAGTCCGATCGCCATCGACCGCGATTCCGGCACGCGCGCCCTGCGCCAGACTCTTGCGCAGGGCCGTGCCCGGCTGAATGCCGGCTGGTGGATCGTGATGTATCCGGAAGGCACACGTATCACGCCCGGCACGCGCGCCCGCTATCATCCCGGCGGCGCGTGGCTCGCCTGCAAGACCGGGGCGAAGGTGGTTCCGGTGGCGCACAATGCCGGCACACTGTGGGGTCGAAACGCGTTCGTGAAGCAGGCGGGTACCATCACGGTGAGCATCGGGCCCGCAATCGATCCGCAGGGACTCAGCGCGGATCAAGTCATCGCAAAGGTGGAAGACTGGATAGAGAACGAAGTGGATCGGCTCGGCGTCGCCCGGCGCTGATTGCCGACCTGTTTCCGGTCACCGCGGTGGCCGAGCCGCGCCGCGTCAATCTCGGCGGCCGCGAAGTCAGCTATCTCCTGAAGCGCAGCGCTAGGCGCAGAACCATCGTCTTTACCGTGGACGAACAAGGCCTCGCGGTGCACGCGCCCTGGAACAGCTCGGAGCGCCGGCTGAACCGGGTTCTTGGCGAAGCAGCCGGCTGGATACTGAAGAAACTCGAAGTCTGGGAAGCCCGGCCGGCGCGCGAGCAGTGCTGGGAGCCCGGCGCCACGATTCCCTATCTCGGTCGATCGCTGGTGCTGGACATCGAGAGCTGCGCGCCCGCGGTCACCACGGTGCTCAGCAGTCCCGAGAGCCTGCGGGTGTCGGTTCGCGACGCACGCGCTCCGGGGGCAGTGCGCGACGCCGTCACCGGCTGGTACCGCCGCCATGCAGCCGCGAACTTTGCGCAACGCATACCGCTCTACAAGCCGGCGCTCGGCGTGCGCCTGCCGAAGCTCGTCATCTCCAACGCCAGCACCCGCTGGGGAAGCTGCAACTACAAGCGTGAGATCAGGCTCAACTGGCGGCTGATCCAGGCGCCGCAGTACGTGATCGACTACGTCGTGGTGCACGAGCTGGCGCACCTGAAGGAAATGAACCACTCGCGCCGGTTCTGGAAACTGGTCGCCGATGCCTTTCCCCGCCACGAAGAAGCCCGCGCCGAACTCGACCACCGCGGCCGCTGGTATCTCGATATCTGAGGTCCGGTTGCCACGCAGAAACAGGTCAACTGAAAAAGAAACTGAAAGAAGAAAACTAACCACCAAGGCACCAAGGACACCAAGGACACCAAGAGAATCGACACGTTTATTTTCCTTCTTGGTGCCCTTGGTGTGCTTGGTGGTTCGTTTTGTCGATTCTGGTTTTTCCCCCGCGTCCGCCGTGGCAGATCTGCGCCGGTATCGCCATGCTAAACTCGACCGCCTTTCCAGGAGCTTTCGTGATGCGGAACGTCTGCCTGATTATTCTCATTGCGGTCGTGCTCGGCGCGTGCGGGCAGAAGGGGTCGCTGTACTTGCCGGAGAAGCCGGCGCAGAGCCAGAGCGAAGAGGAAGAAAACCGCAAGTGAATTCGTTTGCCCGCCATGACGGCGAGCTGCATGTCGAAGGCGTGCCGCTGTCGCGCATCGCCGAAGAATACGGCACCCCGTGCTACGTCTACTCGAAGGCGGCACTGACAGCAGCGTTCCAGGCCTACGAACGCGCGTTCGCCACGCGGGAGCATCTGATCTGCTATGCCGCCAAAGCCAATTCGAATATCGCCATCCTAAATCTGCTCGCGCGGCTGGGCAGCGGATTCGACATCGTTTCCGCGGGCGAGCTCAAGCGCGTCATCGCCGCCGGCGGAGATCCGCGCAAGACGGTGTTTTCCGGCGTCGGCAAGACGGAACGCGAGATGCGGTTCGCGCTTGCCAGCGGCATCCTGTGCTTCAACGTCGAATCCGAGTCCGAGTTGCTGCGGCTGGAGCGCGTGGCGCGCGAGATCGGTACGCGCGCGCCGGTCAGCCTGCGGGTAAACCCGGACGTAGACCCCAGAACCCATCCCTATATCTCCACAGGGCTGAAGAACAACAAGTTCGGGGTCGCCTTCGAGGATGCACGGCGCCTGTACCGCCATGCGCACGATTCCGGAGATTTGGAGGTGGCCGGAATCGATTGCCATATCGGATCCCAATTGACCGAAGCCGGCCCGTTCATCGATGCGGTCAGCAAACTGTTGAACCTCGTCGATCAACTCGCGTCAGACGGTATCGGCATCGGACATCTGGATCTCGGCGGCGGGCTCGGTATCCGATACGACACCGAGCAGCCGCCGACCCCGGAGCAGCACGTGCGGACGCTGCTCGGGATTGTCGGTAACCGCCCGCAGCCGGTGTTCATCGAACCGGGCCGCTCAATCGCCGGAAACGCAGGCCTGCTCCTGTCCCGGGTCGAGTATCTCAAGCACGGCGAGGCCCGCAATTTCGCGGTGGTGGATGCCGCGATGAACGACCTGATGCGACCGGCGCTTTACGATGCCTATCATGAGGTCGTACCGGTGTACGAGATCCGCTGCGACGCACAGACTTACGACGTGGTCGGCGCGGTATGCGAAAGCGGGGATTTTCTCGCAAGGCAGCGCAGTCTGAAAGTGCACGAGGGTGACCTCCTCGCAATCATGTCCGCGGGAGCATATGGAATGAGCATGAGCTCGAACTACAACACCCGCGCGCGCGCGGCGGAAGTAATGGTGGATGGCGAAGCCGTTCATCTCATCCGTGCGCGCGAGCGCGAGGAAGACCTCTACGCGCTTGAGCGACTCCTGCCCTGACACCTGCGCGTGTCCAGGCCTTTGCTCGTGATCCGCAAATCAGGCGCTCTGATTCTTGCCGCCGCCGTGCTGCTTGCGTCCGGCTGCGGGAAGGATACGGATGCGCCCGATCAGCCGACAGCGGCACCGCGGGCGACTCTGGTTACCGCGACCCAGGCACAGCGCATGGACTTCGAGGTCATCGAGCGGACTGTGGGCTCGGTCGAGAGTCCGATCGAGCCCACGGTAACCGCGGAAGTTTCCGGCCGCGTGCGCCAGGTCCTTGCCCGTGCCGGCGAGGCCGTGCGCAGCGGGCAGCTGCTGGCAGTAATCGACGTCGAGGACCTGAATCTGGCGAGACAGGGCGCGGCGGCCGAGGTCGCGCGGCTCGAAGCGCTGCTGGTGAACCAGAACGCGGTACTCGAACGCAACCGGCAACTGGTCGAATCTAACTTCATTTCACAGACCGCGCTGGACGAGTCGATCGCACAACAGCGCGCGCTCGTCCAGCAGCTTGCCGCCGCAGAATCCCAGCTTTCGCGCAGCGAATCCGACATTGCCAAGACGCGGGTCACGGCACCGCTGGACGGACGCGTCGACCGGCCGCTGGTCTCCGAAGGCGACTACGTGCAGCCGGGCACGCCGATGTTCGTTCTCGTTTCCACGCGGGTACTAAATATCTACCTGCCGTTTCCGGAGACCATCGCGCCGAGACTGAAAGTCGGATTGCCGGTGGAAATCAGCTCGCCGGTGGTGAGTGCGGAACCGATCAAGGCGCGCATCGACGACCTGAAGCCCGGCGTCGTTGCCGGCAGCCGGGCGGTGAACGTGATCGTGCGCCTGCGCGGAACAACGGACTGGCTGCCGGGGGCAAGCGTGGACGGCGCGGTGGTACTCGACGTGCGCCGCGGCGCGGTGGTGGTGTCAGAGCAGAGCGTGGTGCTGCGTCCCGCCGGCAAGGTGGTGTATGTCATCGAGGGCAACAAGGCGCGTCAGCGCCTGGTCGAGACCGGCTACAAGCGCGACGGCATGATCGAGATCCTGTCGGGCCTGGATGGCGGAGAAACCGTGGCCGTCGATGGCGCAGGCTTTCTGACCGATGGCGCTGCGGTCAGCGTGCAGACAATCGAAACCGCCGGCAGATGACGCTGCCAGAACTGTCGATCCGCCGCCACGTGCTGGCGTTAATGGTGAACGCCGTGCTGGTGCTGTTCGGCCTGATCGCCTTCGACCGCATCGGCATGGACCGGCTGCCGCATGTCGAACTGCCGGTGATTTCGGTGGTGACCACCTTTCGCGGCGCGAACCCGTCGATCGTCGACGCCAGCGTGACCAACGTCATCGAAAGCGTGGTCAACAGCGTGCCGGGAATCGAGCACATCCAGTCTACTTCCTCTCCCGGCGTATCGGTTGTCAGCATCACCTTCTCGCTGGACAAGGACATGGATGTGGCATTCAGCGAAGTGCAGGCAAAGGCGAACCAGGTGTTGCGCCGCCTGCCGAGCGACGCCGACCCCCCGGTGATCTACAAGGTCGAGACCAACGCCTCGCCCATTCTATGGCTCGGGCTGTCCGGCGACCGCACCCAGCAGCAGCTCAACCAGTACGCCTACAACGAAATCCGCAGGAAGCTCGAAACCATCGACGGCGTCGGCGAAGTGCGCCTCGGCGGGCGCCGCGATCGCACCATCCGCGTCAATCTCCTGCCCGCGCGCATGGCCGCGCTGGACGTCACCGCCGCGGATCTCGCGAGTGCATTCCAGCGGGAACACGTCCAGCTCGCCGGCGGCTTCCTGACCGGCCGCGCAACCGAGCACCTGGTCAAGCTCGACCTCGAGTTCCACACGCTGGACGAGCTTGAGCAGCTGATCGTGACGCACCGCGACTCGATGCCGGTCAGGCTCAAGGACGTCGCCGAGCTGGAGGACGGGCTTGGCGACTACCGCCAGCTTGCACGGCGCGATGGACAGCCGACAGTCGGTATCGGCGTGATCAAGGTGGCCAATGCCAACACTGTACGCATCGTCGAGGACATCGAGCGCCGACTCGAGACCGATATCATTCCGTCCCTGCCGCCGGGCATGGACATCATGATGGTGCAGAACGATGCGGTGTTCATCCGGCAACTGATCAAGACGCTGCAGGAGCATCTGCTCGAGGGCACTTTGCTGGCGGCGCTGGTGGTGCTGGTATTTCTGCGCAGCATGCGCTCGACCGTCATCATCGCCACCGCGATACCGGTGAGCCTGCTCGGTGCAATCGCGGTGATGTATTTCGCCGGATACACCTTCAACTCGATCACCATGCTGGCACTGCTGCTGCTGATCGGGGTGGTGGTCGACGATGCAATCGTGGTGCTGGAAAACATCCATCGCCACCGCGAGCGCATCGAGCCGGATCCGATCACTGCAGCGATCAGCGGCAGCCGCGAGGTGGTGTTTGCGGTTATCGCCTCGACGCTGGCGCTGGTGTGCATTTTCGCGCCGGTGATTTTCCTGTATGGGATCGTCGGCCAGTTCCTGAAGTCGTTCGCGGTGGTGGTAACCGTGGGTGTGCTGGTTTCCTCCCTGGTATCGCTGACCCTGACGCCGATGCTCTGCGCGCGTTTCCTGCAGGTCAAACAGCGGCACGGCAGGCTCTATCATGCGCTCGAAAGCCCGTTCCTGGCGCTGGAGCGCGTCTACCGGCATCTGCTTGCGCTGGCGATCACGCACCGCTGGAAGGTAATCGTCCTGGCTGCACTGGCATTCGCCTCCAGCTTCTATTTCTTTACGGCGGTCGGAAAGACGCTCGCCCCGGAGACCGACGAAGCGCGTATCAACGTCAATTTCAGGACGCCGCTCGGTTCCAGCATGGAGTACACCGAGACGAAACTGCGCGAGCTCGAGGCGCTGGTACTGCGCTATCCCGAGGTGCACAACATCTTCGCACTGATTGGCCTGGGATCGGCCGGACAGGTGAACCAGGGGCGCGTGATCGTGCGCCTGACGCCGAAGGAACAGCGCGCGCGCTCGCAGCAGGAGATCATGCAGGCACTGCGAAGCGATCTCGGGCGCGTGGCAGGCGCGCGCGCATCGGCCGCGTCGCCCTCGTTCATCGGCGGCGCGGCGCGCGGCGAGTCGTTGCAGTTCGTGGTCACCGCACCCTCTCTGGGCGGCCTCGGCCAGTATGGTCCCGAGTTCGAACGGCGGTTGCGAGCGGAGCCCGGGCTGTCCGCGACCGACATGGACCTGCAACTCGATCTGCCGCAACTCGTGCTCGAACCGGACCGCGTGCGCGCCAATGCGCTGGGCATCTCCACCGAGGACATCGCCTTTGCGGTCAACATGCTGACCGGCGGCATCGACGTCGCCCGCTTCAATGACGAGCCGGGCGACGGGCAGCGATACGAGATCAGGGTAAAAGCACGCGACGGCGAGTTCTCGCAGCCCGCCGATCTTGCCAAGATCTACCTGCGCAGCCGCGACGGCGGGCTGGTCAGGCTGGATTCAGTCGCAAGCTGGCGGGAAACCGTCGGCCCGGCGGTGGTCGGGCGCTTCGACCTGCAATACGCGGCAAATTTCTACGCCAGTCCGACGATGCCGCTTGGCGAGGCAGTGGCAACGGTGCAGCGCGTGGCCGAAGAGGTGCTGCCGCTGGGATATGGCGTGCGCTTCACCGGCCAGGCGGAAGAGTTCCAGAAAACCATGCGCAACGTCGCATTCGCCTTCTCACTGGCGCTGGTGCTGCTGTACATGGTACTGGCCAGCCAGTTCAATTCATTCCTGCAGCCATTGTTCGTCATGGTGGCGCAACCGCTGGCGATCATCGGCGGCCTCGCCGCGCTGTGGATGACCGGCAATACACTGAACATCTATTCGATGATCGGCCTGATCCTGCTGGTGGGGCTGGTGGCGAAAAACTCCATCCTGCTGGTGGACCTGACAAATCAGCGTCGCGCACAGGGCATGGGCGTGGACGACGCACTGCGCGATGCCTGCCCGATCCGCATGCGTCCGGTGCTGATGACCTCGCTCACGCTGATCCTCGCGCTGGCGCCGGCGGCGATCGGACTGGGCGCCGGCGCGGAAACCAACCAGCCGCTGGCGATCGCGGTGATCGGCGGCATGATCACCTCGACGCTGCTCACCCTGGTGGTCGTGCCCTCGGTGTATTCGCTGGTGGAATCCTGGCGCGAGCGTCGGCTTGTCGCTTGAGAGCAGGAGGGCTGAACCGGGACGAACCACCAAGAACACCAAGGAAGAAAGTCCGTTACCGGATTAAGCTTCTCTTCTGCAATTTAGGCGAGAATCAGCGACGTCCGCGATCGGTTAAACTTGCGCACATGTTCATGCTGTTTGCGCGGATCTACCGTGCCGGACACGATGGTCGTCTACAACCTTTCCTGTGAAAAATCGCACCGCTTCGAAGGCTGGTTCTCTTCGACGGATGATTTCGCAATCCAGGAGCGCGACAGGCGCATCGACTGCCCGGTATGCGGCTCGAGCAATGTCGTCCGGCAGCCCTCTGCGCCGTACGTGAATACTCGCGGCGGCAATCGCGCCGACGCGCCGCAGGAATCCGCGCCGACCCCGGAAAACATCGAACGACTGCGGGCAATGTTCGTCGAGCATGTGCTGAAAAATACCGAGGACGTCGGCAATCGTTTTCCGGACGAGGCGCGCAAGATCCATTACAAGGAATCGCCCGCGCGCTCGATCCGCGGGAAAGCATCGACCAGGGAAGTGGGCGCATTGCTGGACGAGGGCATCGAAGTGCATCCGGTGCCCGCACTCCCCGTTCCGCCCGACCGGCTGCACTAGTCTGCGCGGCGCAGTCCGCCACTCGTGACCGGCCACCGCGTCTTCCCTTACCTCGTGCTCGCTTGCGGGGTGGTTGTCGTCTCGACCGCGGCAATACTTGTGCGGCTCGCGCAGGCAGAGGGCGCTTCCTCGATCAGTATCGCGGCCGGCCGGCTGGCGATCGCCGCCATCGTGCTGGCGCCGCTGGTCTGGGCGCGCGTCGGCGCGGAACTGCGCCGCCTCAGCGCGCGCGAACTGCTGCTGCCGGCCGCATCCGGGATCCTGCTGGCGCTGCATTTCTGGACCTGGATCGCATCCCTCGAATACACCTCGGTGGCAAGCAGCACGGTTCTGGTCACCACCAATCCGCTATGGGTTGCAATCGCGTCTGCGTTGCTGCTGCGCGAACGCCCCGGTGCCGCCACGATCGCGGGCATCGCACTCACCGTGTTCGGCAGCGGGCTGATCTTCGTGAGCGACACCGGACGCGCCGATGCGGGTGCGGCACCCGCGCTGGGCAATTCGCTCGCGCTGGCCGGCGCGTTGGCCGCCTCGGGCTATCTGTTGATAGGACGCGCGCTGCGCGGGCGCATCAGCCTGCTCGCCTATGTGTGGCTCGCCTACTCCGCAGCCGCAGTCACGCTGGTCGTCGCCGCGGTTGCCACCGGGCAGGGCGTGGGCGAACTGACTCCAAACGCATGGTGGTTCATTATTGCGCTCGCGCTGGGCCCGCAACTGCTCGGCCATACCGCATTCAACTGGGCGCTGCGCCGGCTGACCGCCACTTTCGTCGCGGTCGCGATCCTCGGCGAACCAGTCGGCTCGGCCGCGCTTGCCTGGCTGATGCTTGGCGAACGCTTCGGCGTGCTGCAGTTTGTCGGCTTCGTGCTGCTGCTCGCCGGGATTTTTCTGGCCGCGCGCAGCGAGCGAAGCACGTGACCTTCAATCGTGGCTGCTCAGGCGCTGCGCATCTCGCGCGCGACATCGGCATACGACCGATAGACGCGCCCGGTGTCCTCCGCCAGCCCACGATGCGTCACATACCCGGCATGCAGCTGCAACCCCTGCGCGAGCCCGGCATCGTCTGACAGCGCCGCCAGTCCGCGATCGGCAAGCTCCAGCGCGTAGGGGTAAGTCGCATGGGTCAGGGCCAACGTCGCCGTTCGCGCAACCGCGGAAGGCATGTTCGGCACGCAGTAGTGCACCACGCCCTCTTCGATAAACAGCGGCTCCGAGTGCGAGGTCGGCCGCGAGGTCTCGGCGATCCCGCCCTGGTCGATCGCGATGTCCACCAGAACCGAACCGCGCCGCATGCGCTTCAGCAGCGCGCGCGAGATCAGCTTGGGCGCGAGCTTGCCGGGAACCAGCAACGCCCCGATCACCAGATCGGCAGACGCCACGTGCTCGGCAATCGCAAGCGGTTCGGAATAGCAGGTCTTCACCCGGCCGCAGTGCATTTCGTCCAACGCCGCCAGTCGATCCGTATCGATATCCAGCACGGTCACGTCCGCACCCACACCCGCTGCCATCTGCGCGGCGTGGCTGCCGGACGCACCGCCGCCGATGACGACGACTCTTGCGGGAGGCACGCCGGCCACGCCGCCGAGCAGGACGCCGCTGCCGCCGTTCGCCATCTGCAGCGCCCAGGCGCCTGCCTGGACCGACAACCTGCCGGCAATGCGCGACATCGGCGCCAGCAGCGGCAGCCCGCCCCGTTCGTCGGTCACGGTTTCGTAGGCGATGCCGCTGACGCCGGAAGCAAGCATCGCTTCCAGCAGGTCGGGGTCCGGCGCCAGATGGAGGTAGGCAAACAGAATCTGGCCACGACGTACCAGGCGGTATTCTGCCGGCTGCAACTCCTTCACTTTGACCACCATGTCCGCCTCGTACACTGCCGCGGCATTCCCGGCGATCCGTGCACCGGCAGACTGGTAGTCGGCATCGGCAAAGCCGACACGGGTACCCGCGCCTTTCTCGACCACGGTCTCGTGTCCGCGCGACTTCAGCGCATGCACACCCGCCGGCGTCAGGCCGACGCGATACTCGTGGTCCTTGATCTCCTTCGGTACACCGACCAGCATCTGGATCGCCCCTTCAGGCCAACTCTATCCGCCAGCCCTGTCTCTGGCAAACGTGGATTCGTCGTATGCGCAATGCGAAAAGCAATGCGAATCTCCAAGGACACCAAGGACAGCTAATCTGTCTTTGTCTGTCTTTGTCTCTCTTGGTGTCCTCGGTGCGCTTGGTGGTTCATGATTTTGCTTTTCTATCTGTTCACCAGTTGATACCTGGCACAGCGCTCGATCACACATTCACCCGGTCAGGCATGAGCGGCTCTGCGGCGGAGGAAGAACAGCAGCCTTGCGCCGAGCAGGCAAGCGAGGATCGCGACAAACACCAGCGGCTCGCGTACATCTTTTTTCACCAGCCAGAGGAAATGCAGCACGCCGAGTGTGGCAATCAGGTAGACGAAGCGGTGGAGCGCCTGCCAGCGCGCGACACCTAGCCTGCGCACCATGGTGTTGGTCGAGGTCGCCGCCAGTGGAATCAGCAGCAGGAACGCGGTGAAACCGACAGTGATATAGGGTCGCTTGACGACGTCGTCGACGATGTCTCCGAAGTGGAAGAACTGGTCAAGAACGAGATAGGTGAGGAAATGCAGGCACGCGTAGAAGAAAGCGAACAGCCCGAGCATGCGCCGCAGCCGCAGCAGCCAAGGCAGGCCAAACAACTGACGCACCGGTGTCACCGTCAGCACGATCATCAGAAACGTCAGCGTCCACCAGCCGGTATGGTGGGTAACGTCCTCGATCGGATTCGCGGACAGACTGCCAGTGGTGACGCGCCACAGCAGCAGCGCGAGTGGAAAGAGGCACACGACGAACACCGCCGCCTTGATCAGTGCAATGTGCTCGATCTTCGGCTGGTTCACTTGCCTGGCAACTGAAGCGCGGGGAGCGCGCACGAAACCCGGGAAGAGAAGCTCAACGCAAAGCCCGCAAAGAAGCGCAAAGATCGCAAAGAACGGCAATCGACATATCTTTGTGTCTCTTCGTGTCTTCGTGCCTTAGTGGTTCGCTTTTGAGGTTTCTCATCCGTCTCGACCAATCTCAGAAATTCTTCTTCAGGTCCATGCCGGCGTAGAGGCTGGCGACCTGTTCGCCGTACCCGTTGAACATCAGCGTGTCGCGCTTGCGGAACTCGCCGATGCGCCGTTCGCGCGCCTGGCTCCAGCGCGGATGATCGACCGCGGGATTCACGTTGGAGTAAAAGCCGTACTCGCGCGGCCCGGCGAGCACCCATGCGGTCTCCGGCTGCTTTTCGACGAAACGGATGCGCACGATCGACTTGCCGCTCTTGAATCCGTACTTCCATGGCACGACGATTCGCACCGGCGCGCCGTTCTGGTTCGGCAACACCTCGCCGTAGAGCCCCATGGTCAGCAGCGTGAGCGGATGCATCGCCTCATCCAGGCGCAGGCCCTCGACGTACGGCCAGTCGAGCACCGGAACGCGTTGTCCGGGCATCTGCTCCGGATCGTGCAGCGTGATGAACTCGACGTACCTGGCGTTACCGGTCGGCTCGACACGTTTGACGATCTCCGAGAACGGAAAACCGACCCAGGGGATCACCATCGACCAGGCCTCGACGCAGCGCATGCGATAGATGCGCTCCTCGAGCGGCGCGAGTTTGAGCAGATCCTCGATATCGAAGGTGCGCGGCTTGTTTACCTCGCCGTCGACCTTCACCGTCCACGGGCGGGTGCGCAGCGTGTGCGCTCGCTCCTTCGGGTCTTCCTTGCCGGTGCCGAATTCGTAGAAATTGATGTAGCTGGTGATCGCCTCGTACTTGGTGAGCTTCTCATCGGCGGAGAATGGACTCTTCACCAGCGGAGCCAGCCTGGCGCCGCCGCGCGGCTCGGCCGCTGCGGACAGCAGACCTGTCATGCCGAGGCCCGATGCCGCGCCGAGCACTGCCGCAGACTGGATGAACTGGCGCCGTCGGGAATAAATTTCCTGCGGGGTAATCTCGGAAGGCGTGATGTCCGACGGTTTTCTGATCAGCATGCTTGCTCCTTGCCTGCGTTTCGTCGTTGCCAGTCCGCGTACCTTACACCGTCCATAGACGTCTTGCCCCGGCCGGGATGCGGAGAATCTGACCCGCCGCGACGAGCGTCATTCAGCCGCCCCCGCGCGGCGCGACGAATCGCAATACCTGCTCCACGA
>DATKEK010000298.1:0-14104 GCA_035512195.1 Burkholderiales bacterium | reverse complement strand
GGTGCCGAAGGTAGCCAGCGCCGCGGATGCGGCAATGAGTTCGGTGCGCGTATCCGGGTTCGTGTTGCGGTCCGCCAGCATCATGACGGCTCTCCTGAGCACATCGCCGACGACGATCAGCGCCGCAGCCGAGCCCAGGATCCCGGTTTCGTAGAGGATCTTGAGATAGCCGCTTTCCGGATCGTTTGGAATGTAGGTAATGCCTTCGGCTACGCCAATGCCGTAGTAGTTGAAAACCGTCGGCCGGGTTTCCATCAGATAAGGTGCGAAGCTGCCGAAGCCGATGCCTGTTAGCGGGTGGTCGGCAAACATGTCCCAGGTATCGAACCACATCACCGTGATCCGGATCCCCAGATCCTGGCCGACCAGCTGGAAGCGCTCGGCGATCGTGGCCGGAAGCATGCCGACCCACATCTCCAGTGGCACCATCGCCATGGCCAGGGCTATTGCCGCAACGGCTCCGAGGATCACCAGCTTGACAACGGCATTCCAGCCGTTGAAGGCCAGCAGCGCGAAGGCGGTAACCCCCAGGCACGCCAGTATCGCGCTGCGTGAAATCGTCATCAGCAGCGCGACCAGGCCGAATGCGATCGCGGCCCCGACCACATGGCGCATTGCCAATCCACGGAAGCGGCCGCGCGCGGACAGCAGCACCAGGAACGTGATCATGCATGCGAGATACGCGCCGGCTTTCTGCGGGTCCTGAAAGAAACCGCCTGCGCGATAGATCGCCAGTCCGGAATCGGAAAAAGTCGACTGGTTCACGTTGCTGCCCTGCAGACTCAGGTTCATGTGCAGGAAGTAATCGATGCAGACGCCCATGGCCAGGAAGATCGAAGCGATCGACAGCAGCAGGACAAGACGCTCGAATCCTTTTTCCCTTTGCAGCTCGTACAGTGCGAACAGCAGGAAAAAGTAAACGCTCAGATTCTTGAAGGTGAATACCTTCAGGGACCACAGCGGATAGCGGGAGAACACGATGCAGGGAATGACCAGCAGAAAGGCAAGCAACAATGCCCTTGTCGGGAACAGCGGCCCGGCTGCCGCGGAAGGGCCGTACAGGGTTTTCCAGATCAGCCCGATCGCAAGTGCGGACATGACCGCGTGGAACACGGTCAGTTCGAAGCGGCCGGGCGGGATCTCGGCGGAGGCGATCGGAAACAGCACGATCAGCGCCAGAAAGGCGAATCGCAGCGGCTCTTTTCGTGTAAGCGTGACCAGGCCGCCGATGACAAATACAACCAGCACGGCAACGTAGTAGATGGCGCGATGGCCGGCCATGCTGCCGAGGGCTGCGGCCGCCAATCCTGCGAACACCGCCATTGCAACCAGCGCCGCGCCGACCAGGACCACGACCGGCAGGGAAGATGAGTCTGCGTTCGCGACAGGAAAATTGGCACTGCGAAAACTCATGGTTCAAGGTCTCCCCGGCGTCCGGCATTGCGCTGCGTGTCCGCACTGCGCAGCACACTGACGGGGTTGCGCCCGCCCAGATCAATGCAGCGCGCGCAAGTGTGCAACCTGCCGCGCGCCGCCATGGGTTGCCACCAGCCGGGCGATGCCGGCGAGGGTTCGCAGTTCTTCGAGACTGAAATCGTCGATCCTGAAGCGCAGGTTGAAATGCGCCTCGACCTTGAGCAGCAACTCGACGAACTGGAAAGGATCCAGAATGCCGGACTCGGCGAGATCGGTGTCGGGAGACGGCGCTGCGACGTGAAAAGTTCGGGTGAATACGGCGCCAAGGCGCTCGACGATGAGGGCTGCATTGGTCAAGGCCTGCTCTCCGTGGGTGGTTCGGCGCCCGCGCCTGCGCGCCTGCGAATGGTGCAGGCAACGGGGACACCGCGCAGGACCGTGACGCGCGGTGTGCGCGAACGCAGTGTCGACCCGCGCCATCTCCCGGCAGCCGTACTGCGCATCACTGGATCCCCGTCGCGATTGAATGAAAGCAAATCTACGCATCGAACAATGCGCGCCAGGCGCCTGCGGGGTGCCGGGACATGATCCGTTCGGCTTATTGGAGCCCGCTGTCAGGGAGGCGATGCCGTGGCAGCGGCGCTCCGCCAGCCGGCGCATCTGCGGTGTTTCGGTGTGGGTGGGCGGCTTGGGCCCGGCGCGAGAGTGGGTACGGCGTGCCCGGCGAAGCAAAAAAAAGTACGGCGCGGTGGCCGTACCTTGGTACTTCGTCAGTCGGCAAGCAGCCAGATGACTACGCCTTGTTTGGCCTCGGCAGAACAGGCTGGTAACAGCGCGTCGGCCATCTGGTTCTGTTGCGGTGTAGTCAGTCGACGTACACGTGTAGTAACTATGCTACAGGCGCTACCTGGATACAACTGCAGATTCGTGGTCCGTTCGGATCATGCCCTGGGCCCCCGCACGGGCACAGGGCATGGCCTGCGTATCCGGCTACGACTGGACCGGGGTGAGAACGCCGTCGACCAGAATCAGCTCTCCTTCCAGCGGTCCCGCCGAGACCGCGAGCGCAGACGATCCGCGGATCACGCGGTCGTGGATGATCGAACTCGCCGGTCCGGTGCAGTCGGGGTAGGGATTGCAGACCGGCGTATGGTAGTTGGCAAGCTTGAGGTAGACGCCCTGACCGGAATAGAGCGTCGGCCCGCGGTGCGAGAGCATCTTCACGCCGTTGACCCATGCATCGAAGAAGCCGTCGGTACCCGAAGACCACTTCACGTGGTAGACGAAGTCATACCAGACGTTCTTCTGCACCTGGCCGATGATTGCGCCGAACCGGCCATCGCCGGAATTGATGCCGCCATGGCCGCGCATGATCAGGTTGCCGGGTTTCGTGGTATCGGCGCCCGGCGCGAAGTTCAGGTGGAAATTCGCCTGCCACGGACCGGGGTCGCTGTTGTGGAAGTTCTGCACGACGTACATCTGCCAGGTCGGCATGGCAAAGTCGTCGGGGAACAGCATCGAGTGCGCCCACCAGTGCTCCCGGCCCTGGTAGCCATCGCTCGCCTGCTGCGACAGCCAGAGATCGTTGCGTTCCATGTCGCCGCTGGAGGCCACATTGTTGTCGCCCGGCTCCGTGTGAAGCCGCACCGCCGTGCCGCCTTCGCGCCCGAAGTTCACGATCGAGGCGCGGCCCGACACTTTCGCCTGTTCCGTGAAGCTGCAGTTGTTCGGAGCGGTCGGGAAGTAGCATGAAAACTGAACCGTGCCGGAACCCGACGTCGCTGCGGTGCCGGTCGTTGTTACCGACACCGGCGTGGCGGTCCATGCCGAGTGATTGGGCACGGCGTCATAGGCGCTCACGCGGTAGTTGTAGGTGGTACCGGCGACCAGCCCGGTGTGCTGGAACGAGGGGGTGGTGGTCGTGCCCAGCGCGGTGTCGTTCAGATAGACGTAGTAGCCCTGGACGCCGACGTTGTCGGTCGAGGCATTCCAGCTCAGGTTGATCTGGGTATTCGACACCGCCGTACCCGTGAGGCCGCCGGGAACGGAGGGGGCCTCGGTGTCTGACGGGGCCTTGAGCAGGATGGCGGCGTGGTAGCCCGGCAGAGCGATCGAGGTGACTCTGGGAATGGAGTCGACCGCAGAGGAGAGGTTGGTGCGGGTGAGTTGGCGTGACGCCTGCGGCAAAGTCACCGAGGCGGCATTGTTGCCGGTCGGATTGACGAAAACGTAGCCCTTCTCGAACTCGCGCCAGTACACGTTTACCGAGCCTGCTTTGGTGACCGAATAGGCTCCAACCGCCTTGCCGAGGTCGATTTTCTCGTACTCTTCATGCCACCAGATCCTGTTGTAACCGCTGCCGCCGCTGAACATGAAGTAGCTGTTGTCCAGGGTGTCGTTCTTGGCGAGCAGGAAGGATCCCAGGGCGTACCAGAGGGTCTGCCCGTAGGTGACGGGCTTGCCCAGATTGTCGACACCGGTCTGGCCGTCCATGAGCTTGGTGTGGCTCAACATCGCCACGCTGGAGTTGCGGATGGCGCCCATCGTGTCGATCTGGCGTTTCCATTCCGTCTCGCTGTAGAAATTCGTATGCGCTTTTCCCCACTGCACGGCGAATGCGCCTTCCTCGAGGACCACGTCGGGCGGGCTGGCGCTGTTGTCCAGGGCCTGCCAGGCGGCGCTGCCGTCGGCGGTTCGGGTATCGCCCCGGTTGCACCACAGCTTCTGGTTGAATGCATGCATCCCGGCCGTGATCGCATTTGCAAACGAGTTCATGGCGCCGGCCCAGCTCGCGTTGGTGGAATACCACGGCGCACGCTCGCTGTAGCCACCCGAATTGGGCAGGACCAGGCATTTGTCGACGAAGATGCCGTCGGCGCGCCAGGCCTGGTCGACGATGTCGGCCTTGACCGCGTTCGTCCAGTAGGAGTGGTAGGCCGCGGAGCCGAAGTCCATCAGGTACCAGTACTGGTTCGCGCGGACGTTCGACAGCCCCCTGCTGTAGATGCGTTTTCCTGAAGCATCGAGCTGGAACAGTCCGGGGTTGTCGCCGTTGAGGCTGCCCTGCGAATGTCCGCGCGAGATGTCGTGGCGGCCGAGCCCGTTCAGATAGAGCTGGCTGATGCTGTCGAGATGGCTCGGGGTTTCCGGCCCCATCTGGTACAGGTAGATCTGCGCATCCGGATTGATCGACTTGATCTCGGCCCAGGTGCCGGAGCCGATGCTGTTGTAGCGGAAGCGGTCAAACTCGATGAGATCGAACTTCGCCAGTTTCGCCGCATCCGAGGTAACCAGGGCAGGACCTCCGCCGTAGTA
The DNA here is from genome assembly GCA_035512195.1 of Burkholderiales bacterium. Taxonomy (GTDB): domain Bacteria; phylum Pseudomonadota; class Gammaproteobacteria; order Burkholderiales; family Eutrophovitaceae; genus DATKEK01. Next base: position 9,373 of record DATKEK010000298.1, on the reverse strand, counting down.
GACGAGGAAGGTCGGTATGAACTTCGTCGGGCTGGACTGGGCCGCCAGCGGCAAGGCCATGCCCATGAGCAGCGCGAAGGCGGCCACGCGCAGCGCCTGCCGCGCGCGGGCGATGGCCGGTGTCGATGAAAGTGCTTTGAACGCCTTGTATTGGCTGGCGTCGGGTGGGGGGAAGGTCTGGTGAGGATGGGGTGTAGTGAATGTGCAGTAAGTCGATGAAGCGAAAAACAAGCGGTGCATCGTGAATCCTTTACAACCGTACTACGTGTACTCTGCCACCGGTCGTTTAGGCAATCGCTATGCCACGCAAGATAACTCTGTAATTACAGGTAGTTGCGAATCCATGTGTAGAGAGGCAACTACATTCATGTAGTGGCAGGACGACAAAGAATCGGGTGTTTTGTCGACCGCCTTGTTTGCGCAGGGGAAAGGCTGTCGCCGGCGCACGACAACGCAGGGCGAGCAGCCGCGACAGCGATCGCCCTCGCGGTGCAATGCGTTGCAATCACAGGGAAAACCGGTTCGAAGAAATGCGACCGGGGATCTCGACCCGTACCGCCGCTCAGGTGCTTTGTCTATTGCGCGATTGCCGGGAATCGGCGGCCCGGACCGCACGAGTCGCGGCGCCGGCGTGGTCCGTTCGGGCCATCCCTGCACACACGCGGCAGTCGCCGGTCGGGCGTAGCCTCCTGCAATGCGCACAACACTCGCAGCACCTGGCGCCGGGCGGAACCGTCCCGCTCGCAACTTCCATGAAGCCTGCATCTGACCGCGACGGGGCCGGAGCCGCGGTCACGCCCGCTGCGGACGTGGCAAGCGTCCTCATCGTCGAAGACGATCCAGACATGGTTCTTGCATTGCGGGAACTGCTCGATGGCCCGGGTCGCGACATCGTCGTCGCGGAATCCGGGGAGGAAGCCTTGCGTTGCGTCCTGGCCACGCGTTTTGCCGTCATCCTGCTCGACGTGAAGATGCCTGGCATCGACGGGTATGCGACCGCGCGGCAGATTCGGCAACTCGAGGGCTCACGCAATACGCCGATGATTTTTCTGACCGGGGTCGAGCAGGATGAGGTTTCCACTTTCCGCGGCTACGAGGCGGGCGCCGTGGATTACCTGCTCAAGCCGGTGGCCCCGGAGATTCTGAGATCGAAGGTATCGGTGTTCATCGACCTGCACCGGTACAACGCCGCGCTCATCAGGGAAATCGCCCAGCGCAGGGCGATCGAGGAAGATCTGCGCAAGGCGGAGACGCAGCTGCGTACACTCGCCGCGCACATCGAGTCCGTGCGCGAGGACGAACGGTCCCGCCTCGCGCGCGAGGTGCATGATCAGCTTGGACAGGCATTGACAGGACTGAAAATGGACCTGTCGTGGCTGGGAAAGCGGCTCCCCGGGGGACTCGACGGGGTGGCCGGCAGGCTCGAATCGATGTTCTCCCGCCTCGACGCAGCGATCCGGTCCGTACGCAGGATCTCTGCGTCGCTGAGACCTCCTGTGCTGGACGATGTGGGGCTGGTTGGCACCCTCAAGTGGCAGGCAAAGGAATTTCAGGTCCGCACCGGCATCCGCTGCAGGCTCGACCTGCCGGCAGAAGAACTCGATCTGGATCCGGCGCAGTCGACGGCGGCTTTCCGCATCCTGCAGGAGGCGCTTGCCAACGTGGCGCGCCATGCCGGCGCAACACGGGTGGACCTCGGCTTGCGGGTGGTTGGCGATCATTTCATACTGAAAATCGCCGATAATGGCCGCGGGGTGTCGGACGCGGAACTGCGCAGCCCGAACTCGCTCGGGCTCGCCGGAATCCGGGAGCGCGCGTTTCTTCTCGGGGGAAATATTGATATCGCCGGCAAAGCGGGTGAGGGAACGACGGTCACCGTGTCGATCCCGCATCGACATGTGGCAAGGCTGTCATCGCCGGCAAGCCATCGTGATGGCACGCGGAGAGTCTAAGGACCGCATGCCGTATGTGCCGGACGCGCGCGCGCCCGCGAAACGATGAATATTCTGATCGCAGACGATCACCCGGTGGTCCGGCAGGGGCTGAAGCAGCTGCTTGCCTCCGAGCCCGACATGAAAGTCGTGGGCGAAGCGAAGAATGCCAGCGAGACGCTGGAACTCGCCCGCACCTTGGACTGGGATGCGCTCATCCTCGATTACTCCATGCCCGGCGCGAACGGCCTGGCCGTGCTCAAGGAACTCAAACGCTCTCATCCCAGGCGCCCCGTGCTCATTCTGAGCATGCACCCGGAAGACTCGATCGCCATTTCGGTGTTGCGCGCAGGCGCGGCGGGTTACGTCAACAAGGAGAGCGCCTCCGAGGAACTGGCGGCGGCCGTCAGAAAGGCCGTCAGCGGCAGGAAATACGTCAGCGCCTCGCTGGCCGAGAAACTCGCTGCCGAACTCGAAGACGGCGCGCCGGCGCGCCCGCACGAATTGCTGTCCGACCGCGAGTATCGGGTGATGTGGATGCTTGCGTCCGGAAAGTCGATTACGCACATCGCCGAGGAGCTGTTTCTGAGTCCCAACACGATCAGCACCTACCGGATCCGCATTCTCAAGAAATTGAAACTCGAGAACAATGCGGACCTCGTTCGCTACGCCATCGAGCATCGGCTGGTGGAGTAGAACCTGTCGGCGCCCGGCCTCCCGGGCGCATCCGGCATCAGGCCGGCCGACATGGGCCTGCTGCTGTAGCAGTTCCTCTACAGCGGATTCGTGATTGCTCTATTCGAAAATCGCGGTTCTTCTATAGGAATGCCGCGGGCAGACGTCTACTCTTAGTCCCCGTAACGCACCCCACGCCGTGACTGTCGGGGTGATCGCAGCGCCCATCACGCGATCCGTTTGCAGCAGCACCCGTGTTGATCTGCGGCGCCGACCTGTCCGACACGGCGGCGGGCGTTTTCCGGAAAACAGAAACGGCATTCGACACGACTGTCGGAGATTGCGGGCGGAGGCAGATTGCGCTCAGGAAGAGGGTCATGACGGTTCTTCGGTTTTTGCGTCCCGCGGAAGGCTTCGATCGCCGCAGATTGCTGGGTGCGCTTCAGGCGGCCAGGAAAGGCGACTTCTCCGTGCGCATGCCGGCAGATCTCACCGGCCTCGATGCCGAGATCGTAGAGGCTTTCAACGACATCGTGCGGATGAACGAAGTCATGGTGGCGCAGTTCGCCCGCATCCGCGATAAGGTCGGCAGGGACGGGAGAATCGACGAACGGGTGGAAATGCCCACCGCGAGAGGGGGATGGGCCGACTGCGTCGAATCTCTCAACACGCTGATCGGCGACCTGGTACGGCCGGTTTCCGAAGTGACACGTGTGATCGATGCCGTGGCAAAGGGCGACTTGCTGACGAGGTTCGAGGTGGACGCCAGGGGCGAGTTTCTGGTGCTCAAGGAAAAAATCAATGACCTTGTCGAAAAACTCGCCGACCCGTCGCGCCGGAACACCGAGCTGGACTGGCTCAAGACCAGCTTCGCCAATCTCAGCCGTAAGCTGGCAGGCCACCGCGACCTGGTGGCCGTGTCGAAGCTGCTGCTCGCCGAGCTTGCGCCGCTGGTGAATGCGCAACAGGGCGCGGTCTATACCCGGCGCGTCGAAAGTGACGAACCCCGGTTCGATCTGCTCGTTACCAGCGCCGCGACACCGGGGACGAATCCGCCGGTAACGCTGCATTCCCGGGAACGGCTGATCGAACAGTGTGCTGCCGAAAAGAAACGCATCGTGCTGAACGATGTGCCGGCAGGGCATCAGTCGGCGCGACGCGTTCCCGGCGAAGCCGCACCGACGAGCGTGACCATCATGCCGGTGCTGTTTGAAGGTGAGGTCAAGGCGGTGATCGAACTGTTCGCGTGCGGACAGTTCAGCGAGGCGCATCTGACACTTCTGGAACAGCTGACCGGAAGCATCGGCATCGTATTCAACACCATTGAAGCCACCATGCGCACCGAGCACCTGCTCGTGCAATCGCGAACGCTGACTGCGGAACTGCAGAGCCGGCAGGAGGAGTTGCAGCGTACCAACCGTGAGCTTGAGGAGAAGGCCAGGCAGCTCTCCGAGCAGATGAGGCAGGTCGAGTACAAGAACAGTGAGATCGAGCAGGCCAAGGCGGCGCTCGAAGACAAGGCGGAGCAACTGGCATTGAGCTCGCGTTTCAAGTCCGAGTTTCTGGCCAACATGTCGCACGAGCTGAGGACGCCGCTGAACAGCCTGCTGATCCTGGCGCAGATGCTGGCCGAGAACCCGGCCGGCAATCTGGCCCCGAAGCAGATCGAGTATGCGCAGACCATCTGCACCGCGGGCAACGACCTGCTTGCCCTGATCAACGATGTGCTTGACCTTGCCAAGGTCGAATCAGGCACGGTCATCCTGAACATCGGAAATGAGCGTTTCCCGGAACTGCACGACTACCTGGATCGCGCGTTCCGCCAGGTCGGGCACGACAAGGACTTGCAGTTCAGCATCTCGATGCAGAAGGGCCTGCCGCGGGCGATCCGGACCGATTCGAAACGGCTGCGGCAGATTCTGAAGAACCTGCTGTCCAACGCGTTCAGGTTCACGCCCAGGGGCGCGGTTTCGCTGGAGGTCGCCATGGCGAGTTCCGGCTGGACGCCGGGACATCCGGTGCTCGACGCAGCGCAGAACGTCGTGGCATTCTCGGTCATCGACACCGGCATCGGGGTTCCGTCGGAACGGCAGCAGGTTATCTTCGAGGCGTTTCGGCAGGCCGATGGAACCACCAGCAGGCATTTCGGCGGCACCGGCCTCGGACTATCGATCAGCGCCAAACTGTCGCAGCTGCTCGGCGGCCAGATCAGGGTGAAAAGCAATCCGGGCGTGGGCAGCAGGTTCACGCTTTATCTGCCCCTTTCCCACGCGGCGGAAGGTGCCGACCGCAACGACGCCGAAGTTGCCGGCGGCGACGCGCCGCCGCCTCGACGCCGTGCGGCATCACGCATCGCACAACCGATGCCGGAACTGGCGGGCAGGGCGGTGCTGCTGATCGATGACGATGTCCGCAATATCTTCGCGCTCACCGGCGCTCTCGAAATGCACGGCATGATCGTGATAAACGCGGAGAACGGCGTGGACGGCATCGAGACGCTGAAGAACGGGCCGGAGATCGACATCATCCTCATGGACATGATGATGCCGGAGCTGAACGGCTACGACACCATCCGCGCCATGCGTGCCTTCGAGCGTTTCCGGCAGGTGCCGATCATCGGCGTCTCGGCCAAGGCGATGAAAGGCGATCGCGAGAAGGCCGTCGAGGCCGGCGCCACCGACTACATTTCCAAGCCGGTGAACGTCGAGCATCTGCTGTCCCTCATGCGGGAGTGCCTGGCCGGCGGGGCGCGCTAGCAGTCTGGTGAGAATCCCGGTCTGCACGCGACAGTCGTCGATGAAATCGACAGATTGACGCTCTCAACGCCTTGCGCTTTATGCGCTTTCCTTTCCGTGGCTCGCGCAGCATTGTGTCGCGCCGATAGCCTGCCGCGTATGTGCGCTAGCGCACAGTCTGCGGCGGCTGGATGGCGATAATCGAAGCAACGATCAATCTCGGTCGGGGCGCCATCCGGTTCATCCGTCGTTTCTGCGTGACGGCAACGACCCGGGATTCAGGACTGCAGGTTCCCATCGCCATCACAACATGAAAAAGCCCGACATGCATCAGATGACGGGCGCGGAGCGTCACGCCCCTGGCGGGGCAGTACTGCGCGCAAGCGGCAATCGCGTTGCAGCAGGCTTCACGTTGCTCGAGTTGCTGGTGGTAATGGTCATTATCGGTCTGCTTGCGGGCTATGTGGGGCCGCGCTATTTCGCCCAGATCGGCAAATCGGAAGTAAAGACCGCGCGCGCGCAGATCGATGCCTTTGAAAAGGCGCTCGATCAGTACCGGCTCGATGCCGGGCGCTACCCGGGCACGGAGCAGGGGCTCGATGCGCTGGTGGACCGTCCCGAGAACGAGCCGAAGTGGGCCGGCCCATACCTGAGGAAGGCGGTGCCGGCCGATCCCTGGGGCAATGCATATGTCTACCGCTCGCCCGGCGAGCACGGCGAGTACGACCTGCTTTCTTACGGCAAGGACGGCAAGCCGGGCGGCACCGACGCTGATGCGGACATCACGAACTGGTAGGCCGCGCGGTGCACACGCGGCCCGGTGCGGCGGGAAACGGGATCCGATGCGAAAGCAGAGGAATGGAATCAAGCGATGAAATTTCAGGTCAAGGCGCTGCGCGACCAGGAAAGCGTGGTGTCCGTCTTGCTGGACGCGGCCGACGAGGCCGATGCCGAGCGGCAGGCGCGGGCGAACGGGCTTGCGGTGTTGTCGCTGCGTCGGGCAATGACATGGAATTTCGAACTGTTCGGGCGGCGCAGCCGCTTTCCGCTGGCGCACTTTGCGCAGGAACTGCTGGCGCTTCTGGAAGCCGGACTGACGCTGGTTGAATCCATCGAGGCCCTCGCGGAAAAGGAAAGCCACGGCCCTACCCGCGCCGTGCTCGGTCATCTCATCGCCCAGTTGCGCCAGGGGCGCGCGCTTTCGCATGCCATGCAGGATCTGCCGCAGGCGTTCCCCGTACTGTTCGTCGCCAGTGTGCGGGCCACCGAGAAGACCGGGGACGTGCCCGATGCGCTCAGGCGCTATCTGGGCTACCAGGCACAGATGGAACTGGTACGCAGGAAAATCGTCAGCGCCTCCATCTATCCGGTGCTGTTGATGGGCGCGGGGCTGCTGGTGCTGCTGTTCCTGCTGGGCTACGTCGTGCCGAAGTTCAGTCACGTCTACGAGGACATCCAGGGCGATCTGCCGCTGATGTCGCAACTGCTGCTCAAGCTCGGCAAGTTCGTCGGCGCCAACGGGCTGGCGGTTGCAGTCATTGGCGCCGTTGCCGCTGCACTCGCCGTGCGGCTCGCGATCAGTCCGGCCGCACGCGGCTGGCTCGTCGAGAGATTCTGGCGCGTCCCGGCCATCGGCGGCCGCATGCGGCTGTATCAGCTGGCGCGCTTCTATCGCACGCTCGGCATGCTGCTACGCGGCGGCACGCCGGTGCTGGCGGCACTCGACATGGCATCCGGACTGCTGGTTCCGGCATTGCAGCCCGGCCTTGCGCGCGCACGCCAGGCCATCCGCGAAGGTCAGGCCATTTCAGAGGCGATGTCCGCGCAGGGCCTGACCACGCCGGTTGCACTGCGCATGTTGCGGGTGGGCGAACGCAGCGGGCGGATGGACGAAATGATGGACAGGATCGCCGGCTTCCTGGACGACGAGATCGCGCGCTGGGTCGACTGGTTCACGCGGCTGTTCGAGCCGCTTCTGATGGCTTTCATCGGCGTGGTGATCGGCATCATCGTCGTCCTGATGTACCTGCCGGTGTTCGAACTGGCCGGGAGCATCCAGTGAACCTGGCCCGGGACGTTGCCCCCGGTGACGATTCCCTGACCGCTGCCCGGATAGAGGAAGCGCGGATGCAGGCGCGCTCGGCGAATCGCCGGGTCATCGAGGTGCTCGAGGAGAACCTTGGGCTTGCGCCCGCGGATTTCATGGCCGCTCTGGCTGCAGCGCTCAAGTTCCCGGTTGCATCCATCCAGAAGCTGCACGAACTGGCACCGGCATTCGACCTGCTGCCGTTCAGCGAGGCCTCAGCGCATGAATGCATCGCGTTTCGCGACATGAACGGCGGCGTGCAGCTGATGATCGGCGACCCGTTCGCACTCGATCTGCAGGCATGGGCCCTGGAAAGGCTGGCCACGCCGTTTGTGTTCTGCCTTGCCCACCGCGAAGACATCGCCGCTTATCTCGCCCGCATGGAGGACGACATGCGGGCAATGGACGGCGTGGTATCGCGCGAAGAGGGCGGCGCGGTGCTTTGGGGAGACGTCGAGGATCTGTCGCTAAAGACCATCGGCGAAAACCTGAGTCCGGTGATCAAGCTGGTCAACTCGACGCTTTACGACGCACTGAAAATCGGGGCGAGCGACATTCATCTCGAATCGGCGGGCAACTCGCTCGCGATCAAGTACCGCATCGACGGCGTGCTGAGCCAGGTCGGCAAGGCACAGGGTGCGGAGATGGCGGAACAGATCATTTCGCGGGTGAAAGTCATGGCCGAGCTCGATATCGCCGAGCGCCGGATTCCGCAGGATGGCCGCTTCAAGGTGCGGGTCAAGGAACGCGAGGTCGACTTCCGCGTATCCATCATGCCTTCGATTTTCGGCGAGGACGCGGTTCTGCGCATTCTCGACAAGCAGACCCTCGCCGACGAGTTCCACGGACTGCGGCTGGACGTGCTCGGCTTCGCTGAACCCACCGTGGCCTGGCTGCGCAAGCTGGCGGCCGAGCCTTACGGCATGCTGCTGGTGACCGGCCCGACCGGCAGCGGCAAGACCACCACGCTCTACGCCATCCTGTCCGAGATCAACAACGGGCGAGACAAGATCATCACCATTGAAGACCCGGTCGAGTATCAGCTTCCCGGCATCCTGCAGATTCCCGTGAACGAGAAGAAGGGGCTCACGTTTGCGCGCGGCCTGCGCTCCATCCTGCGCCACGACCCGGACAAGATCATGGTGGGCGAGATCCGCGATGCGGAAACCGCGCAGATCGCGGTGCAGTCGGCGCTGACCGGACACCTGGTGTTCACCACGGTGCATGCAAACAATGTCTTCGACGTGATCGGCCGGTTCATGCATATGGGACTGGACCCTTACAGTTTCGTGAGCGCGCTGAACGGCGTCGCGGCCCAGCGCCTGGTCAGGATCCTGTGTACGCACTGCTCGCTCGAGGAGCAGCCGGCGGCGGCGCTGCTCGAGGCCTCCGGCCTCGCCGCGGAGCAGGTCGAACACTGGCGCTTTCGCGCCGGAAAGGGCTGCGGCCACTGCCGCGGTACGGGCTATCACCGCCGCAAGGCGATCGCGGAAACCTTCATCCTGAACGATGAGATGCGCGAACTCATCAGTACGCGTCAGCCGGTGCGTGCGGTCAAGGAGGCGGCGCGCAAGCTCGGTACCCGCAGCCTGCGCGAAGCCGCGCTTGAGCTGGTGGCGCGCGGGGAAACCACGCTCGAGGAGGTCAATCGTGTCACTTTCGTGGCGTGAGCGCGTACGCATCGCACTGTCACCCCATGAGGCGGCACTGGTCAGGCTGTCGCGCGGGATCAGGCCGCGCGTGGTCGACCGCAGAAGCGTGATGTGCCCCGACGCGAAGGGGCAGGAGAACTGGCCCGGCGCGGTGGAAGGCCTGCGGCAGCTTCTGGCAGGTGCGAACGCGCAGAAGGGCGGTGCCACGCTCCTGCTGTCGAATCATTTCGTGCGTTATGTCGTTCTGCCGTGGAGCAGCGAGATCGTTACCGAAGGCGAGGAACTCGAATTCGC